>JANWHR010000079.1 GCA_025450355.1 Micropepsaceae bacterium | reverse complement strand
GATCATCACGCTGGCCATTCCCTCGCGCCCGCCGTCCAACTTCACGGTGGCGCGCGGGGTGGTGAAGGCCTCGATGATCTGGGATGAAATCGAGAAGGCCGGCGTCCCCGGCATCACCGGCGTGTGGAATCACGAGGCCGGCGCCGGACGGCTGTTTAACGTCGTCTCCCTGCGCCAGATGTATGCCGGCCACGCGCGACAGGCTGGCATGATCGCAGCCACCTGCCGCGCCGGGATTTATGCAGGGCGGTTCGTGGTCGTGGTGGACGAGGATATCGATCCCTCGAACATCCATGATGTGATCTGGGCGATGTCCACGCGTTGCGATCCGGCGGAAGATATCGAGATCATCCGCAAACTGTGGAGCACGCCGCTTGATCCGCTGCTGCGCGAACCGCCGTATCAGAGCAATCGCGCCGTGATCGACGCCTGCCGCCCCTGGGGCTGGAAAGATGAATTTCCGCGCGTCGCGGAATCCAGCCCTGAACTGCGCGACCACGTCATGAAGAAATGGCCGCATCTGTTCCGCAGCGCGGACTGATATCTCGCGTTAAAACAGGAGGCGTGCGGCCTCTTCTCGTTCGGCGATGCCAGGCTGGCTTTCGGATCGCGTCAGCCCTGATATGGTTCGCGTTCACTGAGATCATGCTCGGACACTGGAAATGCCGGTTGTAAGGATTGCACTGGCCGCCGCGGCTGTCGCCTCTGCAATCGCGTTTCCCGTGGGCGCGTTCACCGCAGCTGGCAGTGTTTACAGTCCCTGGGGAGTCGCGCTCTCCTATCTGGATACAAGCGTCAAGCCTGGCGACGATTTTTTCCGCTACGCCAATGGCCGCTGGCTGAAAGGCGCCGCAATTCCTTCCGATCGCCCGGCTGCAGGCGTCAATCTGGAACTCGACAGGCGGAGCGAGGCGCAGCTCAAGGACATCGTAGCGGAGTTGGCGGCGAAGCCCGACGGCGCGCTGACGCCCGACGAACGGAAGCTGCGCGACCTTTATCATGCTTTCGAAGATACGGCCGGGATCGACAGGGCTGGGCTATCGCCTGTACGAGCCGGTCTTGGGGAAATCGCGGCATTGAACACCCACGGGGAGGTCGCGGCGTTTGTTGGCAACCCCGCCAACAACGTCCGCGGGCCGTTCTATATCAGTATCGATATCGATCAGAAGAACCCGAACGCTTACTCCGTGGACCTGGGACAATCCGGCCTCGGCATGCCGGATCGCGATTATTATCTGCGCAGCGACAAAGGCGTTGTGGCCGCGCGCGACGCTTACAAGCGTTACATCGTCGATATGCTGGCTCTGGCCGGCGAAAAGGACGCGTCCGGCCGCGGCGCCGCGGTTTATGCGCTCGAAGCCAGGATCGCCGATGCGCATTGGCCGGCCGCCGACAGACGCGATGCGGAGAAAACCTACAATCCGATGACGGTGGCAGACCTCAAGGCTTTCGCGCCGCGGTTTCCCTGGGATGCTTTTCTCGGCGCGGGAGGGCTTCACGGGCTGAACCGCGCGCGCCAGGTGATCGTGGCGGAAAAGTCGTCGTTTCCGAAACTCGCATCGATATTCGCCGATACGCCGGTGGAAGTGTGGCGCGATTACCTGGTGGTCCGCTATCTGCACGCCTTCGCAGCATATTTGCCGCGAAACATCGAGGATCGCGACTTTGCATTCTACGGCACCGTCATCGGCGGCCGGAAGGAACAACTGCCGCGCGACATTCGCGGTGTGCGCCTGCTCGATCGGGACATGGGTGAGGCGCTCGGCAGGCTCTATGTCGCCAAATATTTTTCGCCGCAGGCCAAGGCGAAGGCTGAATTGCTCGTCGCCAATCTCCTCAAGGCTTATGGGTCGGAGATCATGGGGCTTTCCTGGATGACGCCCGCGACGCGGTCCAAAGCGCTGGAAAAGCTCCACCATATCAGGCTGAAGATCGGCTATCCGGACAAGTGGCGCGATTACTCCGCGCTGGCGGTCTCGCGCAATGACGTGGTCGCCGACGCCAGGAACGTGAACGCATTCGAATGGAATCGCAGGCTGGCGCGCCTCGATCAGCCGGTTGACCGGAGCGAATGGGGCATGACCCCGCCCACGAACAATGCCTATTACGATCCGGCCCTGAATGAGATTGTGTTTCCGGCGGGAATCCTGCAGCCGCCATTTTTTGATCCGGATGCGGACGGTGCCGTAAACTATGGTGAAATCGGCGCCACCATTGGTCACGAGATCAGCCATGGCTTCGATGACCAGGGCAGCAAATTCGATGCGTTCGGTGTCCTAAAGGACTGGTGGACCCCGTTGGATCTCAAGAAGTTCAATGCGCGCACGGCGATGCTGGCCGGGCAGTATGATGCCTACGAACCGCTGCCGGGTCTGCATGTGAACGGAAAGCTCACCCTCGGCGAGAACATCGCAGATCTCGCGGGGCTGGTGATCGCCTATAAAGCCTATCACATTTCACTCGGCGGCAAGGCCGCGCCGGTGCTAAACGGCCTTTCCGGCGATCAGCGATTCTACCTTGCCTATGCGCAGAGTTGGCGCGAGATCTGGACCGATCAGCGGACGCGACGCATCGTGCTCTCCAATCCGCACAGTCCGCCGAAATTCCGGGTCAATGGCGTCGTGCGCAATGACGACAACTGGTATGCGGCGTTCCCGCAGGTGAAGGCAGGCGATGCGTATTACCTGCCGCCAAAACTTCGTGTGCGTTTGTGGTGAAACCGAAACATGCCAGATGGGCTTTCTGGTACTCGCCGGCTCATGATTTCTGTCAGTCTGAAACGTCAGCTTTGTCCGCGCGTTCTGCGGGGCTTATTTGTGGTCGTGGTGAAGAACAGCAACCCGGTATTACGCCGCCTGAGCCGTCATTTGGCGATCCGGCTTTTGGGCCGGATCGGTAAACCGCTCAACGAGGCGTTCGGCCGGCAGCCACACAGTGACAGCCGTACCGGATCCGAGTTCGCTTTCGATGCTCAGCCTCCCGCCGTGTAACTCGGCAAGACGCTTGGCGAGAGGAAGCCCCAATCCGGTTCCTTCGCGCTCGCGGGTGAGCGTACTGTCGATCTGACCGAAACTTTCGAGTGCTCGCGGGATGTCCTCGGGCGCCATCCCGATCCCGCTATCCCTGATCACAATGGCCATACCTCCGTCCTGGCAGAAGGCGGACACGCTGACCTGACCTTCTCGGGGAGTGAACTTCATCGCATTGGACAGGAGATTCAGCAGGATTTGCCGGATTCTGCGTGGATCGGCGAGGATTCGCGGCAGACGGTCCGCGAGACATGTGATCAGCCGCACTCCCGAACTGTCCGCCAGCGGTGCAATGAGGCGCATGCAATCCCCGACAGCTTCGACGATATCAAGTTGCTCCTCGTGCAGTTCAAGCCGCCCCGCTTCCAGTTTCGCCATGTCCAACAATTCGTTGATGAGGCCAAGCAGGTGGGAGCCGCTTTCGGAAATATCCGTGGCATAACCGCGGTACCGTTCCAGCACCGACCCGAACATCTGGCGCTGGATGATATCGGAAAATCCAATAATCGCATTGAGCGGCGTGCGCAGTTCGTGGCTCATGTTGGCAAGAAAATTCGACTTCGCGCGATTCGCCGTTTCGGCCGCATCTTTGGCAATTTGCAGCTCATGCGTCGTGATCACGTTGTCGCGGAATACGCGAAGTCCACGGGCAAGCTCGCCGATCTCGTCGGTGCGGTTTTCGTAGGCGATCGCATATTCGAGATTGCCATCCGCCACCGACCGCATCGCCGCGGCGATGGTCGTAATCGGACCAACGACTCCCCTGACCACATAAATCACAGTCGCCGCACCCAATCCGGCAAATACCGCCATGAGCACGAGCGCAAAATAAAAATTCGATAATGCCTCGCTCTGCTGTGCGGCGGCATGCGAACGCAAAAGGCTGAACGCGGTATTGCCCACGCTGAAAATCGTTTGCTGCCCCACGGTCGTGAACTGTTCGAGTTCCTGCTGAGAAGTCCGCACCGGGTGGCCGGCATTGAGGTCCTCCAGGACGGCATGGCGCATTGGGAGGTACTTCGAAAAGTACTTCTGATCCACGGCTTGTATGGCTTGCCGCAACTGCGGCGGTATGGAGCTTGGCTGGGCTTTTTCCTGGACCAGTCTCCAATTGCCCTCGATCCGTCCACGGAGCAGGGAAAATTGGCGCAGTTGCTGGCCGGAAAGGGGCCGGTCTCTGGCTACCGCTTCACGCAGATTTAACCGCTCGTCCCCGGAATCGGAACGGACGATCCATGTCGCCTGCTTGATCTGGATCATATTGGCGACAAACGCATCGGTCTGGCCAAGCTCGTTTTCCAGCAGAACCGACAAATCGTCAATCGCTTCCACAAGCCTTTTGTTGGCGGCCAGCCATTCCTGCGAAAGACCGCTCTCCCGGTTTTGGCCAGGCAACTGTATTTCGGTCGCGGCGTGCCGCCGCGCGTCATCATATGCCTTTGTGGATGCCCTGATCCCGCTGACTTTCGGCTCGACACCACTCACCCGGAGCCTGGCGAGCTTGCCCAGGGCCAAATCGAGGGATCTCACGAATCGGGCGTGGCGCATCTCCATTGCACCAAGGACAGCGCTCGGAGCAGGCTCTTGTGCTCTGATCGCGGTATCGACACTTGCGCGTTCGAGGCGCACGGCCTGAATGGCGGAAAAAAGATCATCGGAAATGTCCACGATGACCGGCACGATTCCGGCCGCCCGCGCAGATCTGGCCGCCTGCATTGCGTAAACCGCGCAGGTGCCCATCAGCGCCGCGGTCATCAGTATGGTGATGGCCGGCAGGAGGGACCTTATCGACATAAACCGCTTCATGGCTGAGCGATCCTTCACAAACCCAGCGCGTCGATTTGCGGCATCACCATATGTCTGGCTCCATTGTCCCGGCCAGTTTCACCCGAAGCTGGCTTCCTCATTTGGCGATCCACAAATCATCGCTGGCCTCAACTTTAAGTATAACAGGATTAATATCATGCTAACGGCGTGCGTTCCTTCATCAGGCCGCGGGAGCGCGGGCAGCGGACGATCTGTAAATCACACTGTGTACGCCACCTATCACCGTGCGGACTTGAAAGTGATGGCAGTACGTGTGGCGGGAAAGCCAGTTGGCCTGTGCAATCGCATCGGAATCATTATCCACCTTCAGGCGCAGGCTGTCTTTCGGTGCAGCTCCGTTCCTTCCGGCATGGAAAAAATCGACAATGTATTTTGAGAAGTGCCGCTCATTCGTCATCGTTTCCATATCTGTCGCCTTTCTTCCCTGTGGTTTAATTCGAGCTTTAGTTGAAACTATAAGAAGTTTTCGGCGCAGGTTAACCCAATCATTATATTCCAGTTAACAGACCAATAATGTTCGGAGAGGGTGTTGCGCAGATTGACTCAAGTTGGCATCAAAAAATGATAAAAATACCGCCAGTGTTGATTGTTTCCAGCGCCATCGCGTGAACTTTGGGTGCGACGCCTCATAACCTGGCGCGCGCGTAATCCTCCGCTTCGCCGAGCTGTTCATGTGTCGTGAATGCCGCCAGCGTCCGGGGCGGGGCAAGTGCAAAGGATGTCACTCATACCCTGGCGCGGCTTCCCACGAAATTTGCGGTTCCATGTTGATGGGCGGCAATCGGGGTAGCCTGCTGTCACGGCTTGACTGCGGATTATCCAGGTCTGTTTCAGGTGGGCGAATCCCTCTTCAGCCGCGGGTCCGGTCCGGGATTGCCAACGTCAATACACCCAATAACTGTGTCGTCTCGACACTTTCCGGGTCCTGCGTGCGAGTTACTGACCCATGGTCCGGGTTTTTGGAAAGCATATATATATCGTGGCATAGCTTGAAATGAGCACTTGGCGTCTCCATCTAACCAACTCGTTCTGTCCTCATAAGAGACAACATAAAGGTTGCGCTGCCAGTTCGCCAACGCAGGGCAGAGTCTGAGACGTCAACCAAGTCCCGCGCCCGCTGTCGCTTCGGCGATAGACTAAAGGGCCGGAGCAGGGAGGCGGGGCTTGCTATACGCACGCCTCCCTGTGTTCCTCTCACGGTTTTCGCGCCTTACCATCCACAAGAACAAATTGAGAAGGCTTTCCGTGCACACTGTCATTATACATATTGCGCCCCCTTTGGCGGTCTTTCTTGGCGTACTCGCTTTGCTGATACCGTTATTGCGCACCAGCAAACCGCGAATTCATATTCGTGGCCGCTTTGAACGTGGCGGCCCTGACCTCATTGGGCGGGAGATGACAGCTTCGCAAGAGATTACCCGGTGAACGCAACGAAACGATGGGAGTGGGGCAGGGCCGCGGTGGGCGCGTGGTTTGTTCCACCTGTTGTTGTTCCGCTTTTTCTTATGATCCTGATTGCAGCGTACGCATTATCTCACACCCCTCCTTAGGGGCTTTACGACCCCGGTGCTGAGTTAAACGCTGCGCATTAACATCCTCGCCCGCAAAGGAGACAGTGTTGAAACTGAAATCACGCCGCGGTCTGTCCATCCGTCCCATAATGTTGCTGACGCTTTGCCTCACGCTGCCGCAGGGCGCCGTTTCTCAGACCGTTGCTGCTCCATCGCCGCAACATTCGCACCCAAGAGGTTACGGAACCGGTTGGGAGTGCGATTATGGTTATCGCGAGGCGAGCGGCACGTGTGTCGCGATCGTTATCCCTGCAAACGGTCATTCGACCGATTCCGCCTTTGGGCCGGGTTGGGAATGCGATCGCGGCTATCGTACTGCGGGCGGGACTTGCCTGGCCGTTAAAGTGCCGGCGAACGCACACACGGCCGATAATTCCTTCGGACGCAGCGGTTGGGAGTGTGACCGCGCCTATCAGGAACTGCATGGCGCCTGTGTCGCCATCACGGTTCCCCGCAATGCCTATCGGGCGGACTCGTCTTTTGGGCGGGGCTGGGAATGCAATCGCGGTTTTCGCGCGACGAACGACGGTTGCGTAGAGGTCATCGTCCCCACGAACGGCTATTTGCAACGCGACGGGAGCAGCTGGTCGTGTGAGCGCGGCTTTGAACGCATCGGCGAGGCATGCCTGCCGATAGCGATACCTCAACATGGCTATCTGGATGATTCGGGGGGGAGCTGGAAATGCAACTGGGGTTACAAGAAGAACGCTTCTGCGTGCGCTTTCCTTTCCGTGCCGGTGAACGCTCACGTCGGCATTTCCGGAGATGAGTGGGAGTGCAATCGGCCGTACCACCGGCAGGATGGCAAATGTCTGGCTCCTCAGGATGACTCAGCTGTGGCCGTGCCTTTTCACTGAACCTTTGACCCGGCCAGTTCATCAGGAAGGCGCTACCTTCGTGTCGGAAGAAGCCCAACTACACTGATCGGCGCGCGAAGAATGACAATTTATCCCTCCGCGGACAGGTGAGCCAATGACAAGGCGGGTGACCAGCAAGACCGTGGTTTTCGACCGGCCATTTATCATGGACGAGATGGACGGGGAGCAACTTCCCGGCATCTACATAGTCGAGACCGAAGAAGAGTTGCTGGAATCGCTTTCCTTTCCCGCCTGGCGGCGGGTGTCCACGGTGATCCACCGCCGGGCCCCCAATAATGGCACTACGCAGTTCATCACGGTCGATCCGGCGGCGCTCGATGCAGCGCTGGAGCGAGATGCGAGGGCCAATTGAACGAGGATTTGCGGGACGAATGCGCTTTCAAATCCAGCCGCATTTACGGCCAGGGCTGGACCATGGCCAGGAAATTGCTTAACTGCATCAAGGGTGTTGTCAATGTGAAGCAAGCATTGGAGCGCAACCCCTACCATACGGCCGAGGAACGCGCGCGGTGGAAGAAGGGCTTCATGGACGGCCTTGGTAGTCCAACCAGGCCCTTCACAAAGCGCGGACAAAATCCCTGGCGCGCGCCAGCCGCCAGAAGAATTCGCGCAGGCGAATGACCCAGCGATGAACAGGACGTGCATGCCGTACCCTGTGTGCTGTCGTGAAAGCTGAATACATTGGATATCTTTTATTGATCGCCATCGTCATTTTGGCGGCCTGGGTGGCGACGACTGCACCAACACCGCTGACCCGGTGATGCCGCGTTTCTTTTGCTTCCCGAATTCCCGATTTTAATCGCGACTGTGACCGAACTGGAGATCGGCGGGCCGCCAATGCCTGCCAGGGACCGAGCCGCCGGCGGAAATTGACAGACGTCTGATGATTTGGCAGTCTGGCCTTCAAAGGAAAGGGAGAATTGCCATGAGCGTGACGCTGGACAGGCTGCAGCCGGTTACCGTCTCCATGATGAATGCGATCCACGATCTGCCGCTGCTGGTCGCGCGCGATGAAGGATTTTTCCGCGATGAGGGGCTGGACGTCACGGTCCTGAAAACGCCCGGCACCGGCCAGCATGGTTCCGATCACCAGGCGCTGCGCGACAACATTTTCTCCCGCACCATGGAATCGCTCTACGACGGCGGCAAATGCGATCAGTTCCGGATGTGCGAATGGGGCATCATGAAGCGCGCCGTCGAATCCAACCTCGATCTCGATGACAAGCATCGCCCGGCGAAGATTGTGGCCCTGGGTTCGGCGATGTCCTCGTTTGCGATCGTGACAGATCCGAAATCCGGAATTTATGAGCCGGAGCAGTTGAAGAACGTGCCCATCGCGGTCAGTCCATTCAACGGGTCGCATTTCACCATGCTGAAGATGATGGAAGGCTTCCTCAAACGCGACGAAATCAAATGGACCAATGCCGGCACGCATCGCGAACGGTTGGAGGCGTTGCGCGCGGGCAAGGTGATGGCGGCGAGCTTGCAGGAGCCCTGGATCAGCGTGGCGGAGGCATCCGGCGCGCGCGTGTTGATTGAAAGCCGCTCGACGCGCAGCGAAGCCGCGGGCGACGAGTTGGACGGACCGACGCTGGCCAAAATGTTCCGGGCGCAAACGCGCGCGGCAGAAGCAATCAACAACAATCCCGCGAAATTCGCCCATTACATCCTGGAAGAGGCCGGCGGCATGATCGGCCCGAAGGATCTCAAGCTGGCGCGCATCCTCAACGCGCCCCCAGTGCCCTACACGCGCGAACGCTTCGAGGACAACTACAACTGGACGCTCAGCTGGGGCCTCGTACCGCCCGGCGCGACCTACGAGAACACGGTC
>JANWHR010000078.1 GCA_025450355.1 Micropepsaceae bacterium | reverse complement strand
GCGCTTGATTTCAAAGATGACCCGCGCGCCGCGGAAATGATCAATATCTGACGGCGGACTACAGAAAATTGTAGGCTTCAAAGAGGCGGCTGAGGTCGCCGGCCCATTCGCCGTGATACAGCGATAGTAATTCCTCTGCCCGCGTCTGTCCGCGCTCGGTCAATTCACGCAGCGGTTGCAGGAATCCTTCCTCGCTTGATCCCTCCGAATCCAGCATCGCGCGGGCGCGCAGGCCATGGCTCGCGATCTCCAACATACGGCGCGCCAGTTCGAGCACGGTCGTGTCGCGGAAGGGTGTCTGGAAGGCGAGGCTGGGTACGGATGCTCGCATCGCTTCGCGCTCCTCCGCGGTCCAGTCCTTGACCATGTCCCATGCCGCATCGAGCGCAGTCTGATCGTACAGAATCCCCGCCCAAAGCGCGGGCAGACCGCAGATGCGCCGCCACGTCCCTCCGTCGGCCCCGCGCACTTCCAGATAGGTCTTGATACGGGCTTCGGGAAAAAGGGTTGTGAGGTGATCCGCCCAATCGGAAATTTGCGGCTCTACGGCTTTCAGTTCCGGGATTCGACGAGCCAGAAAGTCGCGGAAGCTCTTTCCCGCAACGTCGATATAGCGGCCGTTCCGGTAAACAAAATACATCGGCACGTCGAGCGCGTAATCGACATAACGTTCAAAGCCGAAGCCGCTTTCAAAGGCAAAAGGCAACATGCCCGCGCGCTGATTGTCGACATCCGTCCAGATCTGGCTGCGGTAAGAAAGAAAGCCGTTCGGTTTGCCTTCCCGGAATGGCGAATTGGCAAAGAGCGCCGTTGCGACGGGTTGCAGTGCGAGCGCGACGCGCAGCTTCTGCGCCATGTCGCGCTCGGATGAGAAATCAAAATTGGACTGCACCGTACAGGTGCGGAACATCATCTCAAGCCCATAGCCGCCCACCTTCGGCATATAATTGCGCATGATCGAGTATCGGCCTTTGGGCATGGCCGGCACCTCGGCCAACGCCCAGGTCGGTGCATATCCGATGCCAAGGCAACCGGCGCCGATATCGGCGCAGACTTCGCGCACCTGGTTGCGATGAACCCGTGTTTCGACGCAGGTCTGATGGACGTTCTGCATCGGCGCACCGGAGAGCTCGAATTGCCCACCGGGTTCAAGACTGAGACTCGCGCCATTCTGAGACAGGCCAATGATATTGTCGCCCTCCAGCACCGGCTTCCAGCCGAAGCGCGCCATTCCTTCGAGCAGCGCGCGGATGCTGGAGACGCCGTCATAGGGCAGAGGCTTATGGTCCCGCATGGAATAGACGAATTTTTCGTGCTCGGTACCAATGCGCCATTGCGCGCGTGGCTTCGCCCCTCCGGCGATATAGGCCACGAGATCGGCACGCGATGAGATGGGCCCGCCGCCTGCCTGCGGGATCGACATCCGGTTTCCCCTGTTGGCGAATTCTGTCTGTTGGTTATTTTGAAACTAGAGTCCGGCCCCAGGAGTTACAAGCCGGATGGAACCGCCCAATCGCCCAACAGCGCCTGCCAGACCGCCAGCGCCGCCAGAGCTGCGGTGTCGGCGCGCATAATCCTGGGGCCCAGCGTTACCGGGAGCACGGCCGGAGGTTTACGAATGAGATTGCGTTCTGCCGGGGCAAATCCACCCTCCGGTCCGGTCAAGATGCCCCAGCTTTGGCGTGGCGTGGCCGTGCGAAGCGCCTGGGCGATTGGCGGGGCATCGCCAGCCTCATCGCAAAATACCAGACCCCGCTCGGGCGGCCAGAAGGCGAGCAGCACTGGCAGGGGTTGCGGTTCTCGCACAGCAGGCACCGTGAGGCGTCCGGACTGCTCCGCGGCCTCGATTGCATTTGCATGGAGGCGTTCGAGATTGATGCGCCGCGCAATCGTGCGCTCCGTGATGGCCGGAAGCAAAACCGCGACGCCCAATTCCGTCGCTTTTTGCGTCAGATAGTCCGCTGGCGTTTTTTTGACGGGCGCGAACGCCAGCCACAGGTCCGGCACACTGCGCTGAACCGCGGTCTGGCGTTCGCAGACGAGGACAGCATTCCGGCGGGTCATGTCGGCGATACGGGCAAACCACTCCCCGTCCCTTCCGTTGAACAGCAGCACGGCGTCTCCGGCTGTGGCGCGCATGACGTGGAGCAGATAATGAAGCTGCGGTTCACCCGGTTGAATCCGCGCACCGCCGTGGAGCACAGAGCTGGTGAACAGGCGCAGTTTTCCGCCGGCATCCGTCAACGCGCCGGTTTTGCCCAACTCCTTGTGCCCCCGCATAAGCGTATTACCCTGTCAGGACCTTTGAGGTTGCACCACGCATGAGCGCCGATCCGCAAGCCTCGAACACGACACGCAGCGGGGTTCGACCTGCCGATGCGGTTCGGGCGCGGTTCATTGACCGCGCGCCAGCCGCGATCGAACCCTATTTTCGCCTGATGCGGCTCGACCGGCCGATCGGCATCTGGTTGTTGTTCTGGCCTTGTATTTTCGGGCTCCTGTTAGGGGCGGCATTCGCCGGCTACAGCCATCCGCCCGGCCTTTATGTCCTGCTGGCTGCCATTGGCTCCATCCTGATGCGCGGCGCGGGCTGCACATATAACGACATTGTCGATCGCCGCATCGATGCGCAGGTGGCGCGCACCCGGGGACGCCCAATCCCGTCCGGCCAGGTTACCGCCAAACAGGCGCTGATGTTCTGTGCGATTCAGCTCATTCTGGCGTTCGCGTTGCTTGTCTTTTTCAATCGCTTCGCGGCGCTGGTCGCCATCGGCTCGCTTGTCTTCGTTGCGGACTACCCTTTCATGAAGCGCATCACCTGGTGGCCGCAGGCCTGGTTGGGTCTGACCTTCAATTGGGGTGTTCTCTTCGGCTTTGCGGCCATGACAGGCCGGATCGGCGCAGCGGCGGGATTGTTCTATGCCGGCTGCTTTTTCTGGACCCTCGGCTATGACACGCTGTATGCGCTCACGGACAAACAGGACGATTTGCTGGTGGGCGTAAAATCCTCCGCGATCCGTCTGGGTGAGAGGGCATATGCCTGGCTCTATGCTTTCTATTGTGCGGCGCTGGCATTGATGCTGGCCGGCGGGATCGCTGCCGGAATGGGCGTCGTCTTTATTCTGGCGATGGCCTTGCCGGCTTTGCACCTGCTCTGGCAGATGCGAAGGTTGCGAATCGATGATCCCGCACTATGCCTGAGGCTATTCAAATCCAACCGCGACACCGGCGCGTTGATCGGGCTCGCCCTTCTGATCGGAGCCATCGCCCAGCTTTGATATCAGACACGGACGCACTTCGGCTTATTCGCACCCACACGGAATTGCGCAGCCCGCCGATGGTCCCGGAGGTTAAGCTCCATCTGGCCTCGGAACTGCTCGAACTGTGGCGTCAATCGGAAGTGGTACTTTACGCAAAAGCAGTGAATTCCGGGCAATCACCCCCGCCCTATTGGGCATTTGCGTGGCCCGGCGGGCAGGCGCTTGCGCGCTTTATCCTGGATCGGCGCGCGGAATTTTCGCGGAGAACCGTGCTCGATTTTGGATCGGGGTCTGGGTTGGTGGCGATTGCCGCAGCGATTGCGGGAGCGGCACCGGTGATCGCCGCAGATGTCGATGATGGTGCCTGTGCGGCGATCGAGCTGAATGCGGAAGCAAATGGCGTATTTGTCGAGACGATTCGGAATGACCTGGTCGGCTGCGGGCGGCGCTGGGAGGTGATTTTCGCCGGTGACATGTTTTACGAGCGGCCGCTCGCGCTGCGGGCGCTGGACTGGTTGCGGCAGATGGCACGGGACGGGGCGCGGGTTTTTGTCGGCGACCCCGGGCGAACCTATTTTCCCAAACACGGCGTCGAAAGGCTGTGCACCTACATTGTCCCGACCTCGCGCGAACTCGAGGACCAGGAGACGCGCGAGACCTCTGTATATCGCCTGTTGCCGGAGTGATCGCGGGACGCGGCTCAGTCGCGGCGGATTTCAAATGCCGTGCGCGTCGCCCGTTCGAAGCCTGTTTTTTCATAAAACGCGAACAGTTCATCGGAGGCCCGGCGGGTCGTCAGCACGACTTTGTAGCAGTTGGCGCTCCAGGCCAATTCCACCGCATGTTTCAGTATAAACGTGCCAATGCCCCGCCGGCGGAAACGCGGAACGGTGACGACATTTTCAATCAACCCGAAAGGTCTGCCGCCACGCGTGAGGTTCGGCACGATCACGAGCAGGCAAGTGGCCACAGGCGCCCTGCCTGCGGTCGCCACAAGTGGCGTCACGCGGTTGCTCTTCAGGATTTCAGTCCAGACCGCCTGAGCATGGGATATCTCCAGCGCCGGGTCTTCCGGGTTAAGGTGAGCGTAGAGATTCAGGATGGCCGGAAGATCGGCGTCCACTGCCGGCCTGACCTGGATGGCTGACTCCATGCCGCCAGCTTATCACGCCCCGGTTCGTGAAACCGGCTGGCGTTGCCGGGCGGAAATCCCCATGCGAGAGTGAAATTGCCAATCAGGAGAAGCAGATGTCCACCGAAGGTGAAATCGCCAGCGAAGAATCGCACGAGCTGCATCGCGCGCTGGGCCCCTGGCAGCTTGTGTCGCTCGGAATTGGCGCGATCATCGGCGCGGGCATCTTCGTCATCACCGGCCACGCGGCCGCGGCCTATGCCGGCCCGGGCGTGGTGATCTCCTTCGTCGTCGCAGGCACCGGCTGCCTCTTTGCCGGGCTCTGCTATGCCGAATTTGCCTCCATGATCCCGGTGGCGGGCAGCGCCTACACCTATACCTACGCTACCATGGGCAAATTCCTCGCCTGGATCATCGGCTGGAATCTCGTCCTCGAATACATGGCCGCCGCGTCCACCGTCGCGGTTGGCTGGTCGGGTTATTTCGTCGAACTTCTTTCGCAAATGGGCGTGACAATCCCAACGCAGTTCTCTTCCGCCCCAATCGCGATGACGACTTTCCGGGATGTCACGCTGACCGGTTCCTTCGTCAATGTGCCAGCCATGGCCGTGGTTGCGATGGCCAGCACGATGCTCGTCGTGGGTATTCGAGCATCTGCCCGATTCAACGCCGCGATGGTGGCAATCAAGCTTTTTGTCGTCGTGCTCGTAATTGGCTTCGGGCTGCCGCTCATCAAATGGACCAATCTCACTCCATTCATTCCACCGAACATGGGGACCTGGGGTCAGTTCGGGTGGAGCGGCGTGTTTCGGGCCACCGGAGTGATTTTCTTCGCCTATATCGGGTTCGACGCGGTGTCGGTCGCGGCGCAGGAAGCGCGGAATCCACAGCGCGACATGCCAATCGGAATTTTGGGTTCGCTCATCCTGTGCACCATTCTTTACATTCTGATGTCGTTCGTGATGACCGGACTGGCACCATATATGACCCTCAACGTGCCGCACCCTGTGTTTGTCGCCATCAATGCGGCCGGCCCGCAGCTCGCCTGGCTGGGCGTGCTGGTCAATGTCGGAGCCGTCGTAGGGCTTGCTTCCGTGGTGCTTGTATTGCTGCTCGGGCAATCGCGAATTTTCTACGCGATGTCACGCGACGGGCTGATCCCGCCAGTGTATTCCCGAATTCATCCGCAATTCCGCACCCCATGGCTTGGGACCATTGTCACCGGCACGATTGCAGCGATTCTGGCGGCCATTGTACCTCTGGGGATACTGGGCGAACTTGTCTCGATCGGGACTCTGCTCGCCTTTGTCATTGTCTGCGTGTCAACTCTGGTCCTGCGCAGAAGAGCGCCGGAAGCCGTCCGGCCATTCCGCACGCCTGCGGTTTGGCTGGTCGCCCCGCTCGGCATCGCCATGTGCCTGTTCATGATGGCCTTTTTACCCATTGACACCTGGCTTCGCCTGGTGGTGTGGACGATCATCGGTCTGCTGATCTTTGGGTTCTATGGCTTTAAGCACGGCAAAGAGTCCAAATTGATCCTTGCGAAGCAGGCGGCGGAATAGTGCGGTGACCACCGCCGAACCGGCAGGCATGGCCGATACGGACCCTGTCATTGCCGGCGAGCACCGGCTGCATCGTGCGCTCGGGCCCATGAGCCTGATCATGATCGGGATTGGCGAGATCATTGGTGCCGGAATTTTTGTCATTGCCGGGACCGCGGCGGCGCAGCATGCCGGTCCTGCGATGCTCGTTTCTTTTGCGATTGCAGGCATCTCGTGCCTGTTCGCCGGATTGTGCTACGCGGAATTCGCTTCGCTGATTCCGGAATCGGGCAGCTCCTACACCTATGCCTATGCAACCATGGGCCGGTTTATGGCCTGGTTCATCGGCTGGAACATGGTGTTGGAATATCTTGTCTCCGCATCAACCGTTGCGGTTGGCTGGTCCGGTTATTTCGTCAGCCTGCTGCAGAGTCTCGGTCTTTCATTCCCACGCGCGTTCGCGTCCGCCCCGATTGCGGGAGTTGGCCTTACCGAGTTGCACTTTACAGGCGCGGTATTGTACCTTCCGGCGATTGCGCTCGTCCTGGGATTGAACGTTTTTCTCCTCATTGGAGTTCGTGAGTCGGCGGGATTTAACAATGTTCTGGTCGCAATCAAAACCGTCATCATCGTGCTGTTAATCCTGTTCGGCCTTCCCTTCGTGACCCGCACCCATCTCACGCCTTTCATCCCCGCCAATTCGGGTGAATGGGGCCATTTCGGGGTGAGCGGTATTCTCGCCGCTTCCGGAATGATCTTTTTTGCCTTTATCGGATTCGAGAGCGTGTCGGTGGCAGCCCAGGAAGCGCAAAATCCCAGGCGCGATATTCCGGTCGGGATTCTCGGATCGCTGGGAATTTGCACCCTGCTTTACATGCTGGTGGGGTTGGTGCTCGTGGGAATCACCGACTGGCGAGGGCTTGACGTGCCGGACCCCATGGCCTTTGCGATTGGCCAGGTAGGCGCGCTGCACTGGCTGGTGTTGCCGGTGGATGCCGCGGCCCTCGCGGGACTCGCGACGGTGACCTTCGTTTCGCTGTATGGGCAATCGCGCGTGTTCTATTCCATGGCGCGCGACGGATTTCTCCCGCCGCTGTTTGCCAGGGTTCACCCCCGTTTCAAGACGCCATTTGGAGGGACTCTCCTGACGGGAATGGTTGCGATCATTCTGGCGGCGATCTTTCCCCTGGATATTCTTGCCGATCTGGTCTCGATCGGGACGCTCGTGGCGTTCATCGCCGTCTGCGCGGGCGTCATGATCCTGCGTGTGACTGCACCGCATGTGAGACGGCCATTTCGGACGCCATGGGTGTGGCTTGTCGCCCCTCTGGGCGTGCTCAGTTGTGGATTGATGATGCTTAGTCTCTCCGGCGCGACCTGGCTGCGGCTCGTGCTGTGGAGCGCAATTGGCCTCGCGATCTATTTTGCCTATGGGCGCCATCGCGCGCCGGCGTGGAAATGGCGCGTCGCATGACATACCGCAGCTTGCGCGAATTCATCTCCAGACTGGAATCAGAGCACGAGCTCGTGCGGGTGAGAGAGCCCGTTTCCACGGTGCTGGAAATGACGGAAATCCAGACTCGTTTGCTCGCAGAACGGGGTCCGGCGGTGCTGTTTGAAAGACCCCAGAGGGCAGACGGGACGCATTCCGCCCTGCCCGTCCTCGCCAATCTGTTCGGCACGACACGACGCGTCGCAATGGGCGTCACGCTGGGCGGAATCGAAAGGCATGATGCGAAATCGCTGCGCGAAGTCGGCGCTCTGCTGGCCACGCTGCGCCAGCCGGAACCGCCGCGCAGCATCAGCGAGGCATTCGGCCTGTTGCCGCTGGCCAAAACAGTGCTGGCGATGCGGCCGAAAACGG
>JANWHR010000077.1 GCA_025450355.1 Micropepsaceae bacterium | reverse complement strand
CTGCGCGAAGTCGGCGCCCTGCTGGCCACGCTGCGCCAGCCGGAGCCGCCACGCAGCATCAGCGAGGCATTCGGTCTCCTGCCGCTGGCCAAAACCGTGCTGTCGATGCGGCCGAAAACGGTGAAGCGAGCACCCTGCCAGGAGATCGTATCGGAAGGGCCGCAAATCGATTTGCCGGCGCTTCCGGTGCAGACCTGCTGGCCTGGAGAACCTGCGCCGTTGATCACCTGGCCGCTGGTGGTGACCAAAGGTCCCGGCGAAAGTCGCGAGGATAGTTTCAATCTCGGCATCTACCGGATGCAGGTGCTGAACCGCACACAGACGATCATGCGCTGGCTGCGCCACCGGGGCGGCGCCCAGCAATATCGCCGCTGGGGGAAGGATCAGTCCGCGCCCTTCCCCGCTGCCGCAGTGATCGGCGCCGATCCGGGAACCATCATTGCGGCCGTCACTCCGGTACCGGACACACTATCGGAATATCAATTTGCCGGTTTGCTGCGCGGATCAGCGGTCGAACTCGTGGATTGCGTGAGCCAGCCGCTGAAAGTACCCGCCGAAGCCGAGATCGTCATCGAGGGCGAAGTTTCGTTGACCGATACGCGACCCGAAGGGCCGTATGGCGATCACACCGGCTATTATAATTCGGTCGAACCGTTCCCGGTTTTCACCGTCACCGCGATCACGATGCGCCGGGATGCGATTTATCTGTCAACTTTTACCGGACGGCCGCCGGACGAACCGTCGGTGCTGGGTGAAGCACTGAATGAAATGTTCATTCCGCTGTTGCAGCAGCAATTTCCGGAAATTGTCGATTTCTGGCTGCCGCCGGAGGGCTGTTCCTATCGCATTGCCGTGGTCAGTATCCGCAAGTCCTATCCGGGGCATGCGAAACGCGTAATGCTTGGCGTGTGGTCCTATCTGCGTCAGTTCATGTACACGAAATGGGTGATCGTGGTGGATGAAGGGATCGATTGCCGCAACTGGGCCGACGTGATGTGGGCAGTCGCCACGCGCATGGACCCCGCGCGCGACATCACCATCATCGAAGGGACGCCGATTGATTACCTAGACTTTGCCGCGCCGGAATCCGGGCTGGGATCGAAAATCGGCCTGGATGCCACCAACAAATGGCCCCCAGAAGTGAAGCGCGAATGGGGACGCGAGATCCGCATGTCGGAGGAGGTGATCCGCACCGTGACGGAAAAATGGCCGCGGCTGGGTCTGCCCGGTTCAGGCAAACCAATCTGGAAATAATCTATCGCCGCTTCGCCATTGCAGTTTGGGCGACAGTTTCGATCGTTATCGCCGCAAGCGCAGAGCCGTAATCCAGATCGATGTTCGCCATCGTGTCGTGCGTGTCGTGATAACCTTCGCGGTTGATGTCGTAATTTTCCATGAACAACACCACGGGAATTCCCGCATCGGAAAAAATCTGACCATCGGTGTTGTACAGCGTGCTCCGCGGATGGTCGTGCCGGCGTATTTCGCCTTTGGGCGCGAGATGACGCGCGATTGCCGGCGGCGCGCTGCCATTGGCACTGCGTTTGCCACGGCCCAGATTTGAGCGCGGCGCTTTCGCATTCCACTGCGCGACACCGGCCGCCCAGGCACGCGTCGCGGCATCCGCCTGTTCCGCAAGCGAGAGCGATTCCGCAGTCGTGCCCGGGGCGATCTGGAAAATGCCCGGCGCGTGATCATTGTTGTGCGCGATCATGTCCAGCACGTACACGCCCCGGATTTTCGTCTGCGACAGATCATGCTCGCGCCCATCTGCGCAGCGCATGTTCAGCCTGCCTTCAATGAGGCGTTGCGTGAGCGCGCGGGCGCCAAGGCAGTCGGCGGGAAATTCCTCGCCTGTCAAATGCACCAGCCAAATGTCGCAATCGAGCGCGCCGCGCCGGCTCAATTCAAAAAAATTGCGCGCACCCAGCATCAGTGCGGCGGTGGCCGAATGGTTGTCATCTGCGCCTGCAGCGGCCAACCGCGCACCATCGCCATGGACGCCCGGCCGGTCGCCGTAAACGTCTTCCATATAGGCAGTGTCGTAATGGTCAGCCATGATCACCGCCTCGCCGCGATTCCGGCCCGGTATGGTGATGATAAGATCGCGCTCGACGCGGTGGCCTTGCTCATTTTCGAGCCAGCCGCCCATCCAGGGAAACGCAAAATCGGTTTGCCAACGGAATGGCAGATCGCCGGTGCCGATCCGGTCGGCCAGTTTCATCCTGAGTGCGAGCTGGCGGTAATAATCCAGGAGATATCCCGCGAGTGCATCGAGATCGGAATGTCCGTGGCGCAAATGCGCCTGCGTGACCGAATCACGCACGCAATCGCCACTGTTCTTGTTGAGGTAGCGTCCTGTGGCGAGGTCGGCGATCGTCTTCCAGTAGCGCAGTTCGAAGGCACGCGTGGCGTTTTTCTCAAACGTCAGAGATTTAGCGGCAATGGCCGGGCCCCCCTCGTCGCGCATTCGCGCCACACTCCCCTCGTAAGCGGGGGGAGAAAGATTGGCGCCGAATCGCGGCCACAACTCGACGGCCGAATCCGCCGTCGCCAGATAGCCATTCAAACCACAATCCAGGGTCTCTGCCGCGGTCCCGTTCCAGAACGCAATCAGCGGCCGGTGCCAAAAGACGGCCGACTGGCCAACCTGCATCGGGGGATAAAGCATGCGGTAGCCGAACGATCCACCCTGTTCCATCTGCCGAGCGGCGCATTCGATCGCCTCGCGGCCTGCCGCCGGCCCGTGCAGGACGGCGTCAAAGCGGCTGGACCAGATCTGCGCATTCCGCGCCATTGGTTTGCCATACAGCCGCACATCGTCGGGATGGGTGCTGAACAGTGCGGCGTGCACATGATCTTCGCGCGCGAACGTGGTGTCGTCATCATGGCGCAACACGCGCTGCCAGCGATGCGTGCGGCGCATCACGTTGCGGATTTCGCCAAGTCCCTGGTCGTGTCCCGGATGAGCGGGCGTCCGGTGGTGCAGCCAGCCCGATTGGGGCACACGGATTCCTCCGCCGTCGTGGCGAGAAATCGATTGCAGCAGCAGAACCTGGTCGCCAAACGGCAGATTCCGGCCAAGCCGCCCGATGAGCGGCGAACCCCAGAACACCATGCTTGCAGGCGAAGGCAGCAGATTGAGTTTGCCCGACAGCCAGGCTTGCTGAACGGGTAATGGCAACAGCGCAAACGGCGTGAAGGTCAGCAGGTAACGGCAGGCCTCTGGATGGCTGTCGTCCAGCAGGAATTGCCTTGTCCATTGCGGCAGCGGTCCCTCGCTCCAATCGGGGCGATCGGGAAAATCAATGCAAGGGCGAACACGAAAACCCGCTGCCTTCAAATCGCGCAGCTCATCCGGAGGATGGCGATAGATGCTGTTCATGATTGAGCGCACCTGATCGAGCGCATGAGATTCGGGAATTTCTGCGTCCGGACCGGTGAAAAAGCTGCGCCAGAATCCGCGAGCCGGACCATGCTGGCTTGCGCCGAACAGAGTCCATCGTACCCGCCCCTTGTCGTCCTGTGTCTTCGACAGCGCGATGGGCGATAAAAAGGCGTAGCGTTCGTGCGGAAGCGCGACGCCGTGGAGCGACTTCGGCCAAAAAAGGTTGTCGTCCAGATGATAATGACCAATGCGATGCCCCCCCCGGCCGGTTGCAATCGCTGTGATCGTTTCGATGAGCTGCCGCCCGATCAGGGGAAAACCCGCGCTGATCTGATGTTCCTGCTCACGCGTGGTGATTTTCCAGCCGAACGGATCATTCCGGGAAAAGGGAGATTCATATTCGAATGCACCCGACGGTTTGACGCCCATGCGGGGGGGCGGCATGAATTCGGAATAGGCGGCGACGGGAAACGCTCCGGGTTTGCGGAACGCAGACGTATCGCTAACCAGCCGTTCCCACCCCATCGGTCAGCGAGTCCTCTTGTGAATTAAAAATCGGGAGTACCGGCTGTCGGCACAGGATCAAATCCCTGATTGAAGCGGTCCTCATTGCCTGCCGGGCACGTATCTTCCTCCATCCTGCCCGAGACAGTCGTCAAATTCCGCGAACGATAGCGCGGACGCCGCGCGCTCCAGGGTTTGTAGAATGTGCCGGGGTCATCGACCGTAAACGAGGTATCCAGCGCCTTGCCGTCGTTGATGACGCGAAAGCGCTCAATCACGTGAAGCTGCGTCGTGTGCGGTGTGCGGTATCCATCCACGAAGGTACTTTGATTGAGTCCGACGGTGTCAACCACCAGCGTATCACCATCGTAATGGCCCACCGATTCTCCGTACCATGATGGAACCGGATTCCTGCTGTGCAGCACATTCAGGAACACGTGGCGCACGCGTCCGGCATTGATCATCACCACTTCTTTTGGCGTCTGGATGAAATACAGCGAGTGGGGGTCTTCATGGAAATCAGGCACACCGGTTTCCCAGCAGCGCGCCTGGCGCGTTTCGCCGTTGCGGTTGGCCAGCACCAGGGCGTTCTGCGCTTTCAGCGCGTCAGCCGCCCAGGGCATCAGATTTTTGCCCGCCTCGGCTGTCAGGTCCGCCACGCGATAGGTCGGATTTTTCCGCAGCATCTGCGCCACGCCGTTGTTGTAAAACGGGTGCAGAGGACCGTCGGAAATCGGCCCGATGCCACTGGCGGGAGGAATCCATTCGTTGAACACCCGCCCCTGAAGATAGGCATCCACCTTGTCGGAAGGTACTCCCAGGGAAAGCGCGCGCTCGATGCTGGCACCGCCGTGCAGATAATCATCCGGGAGGTAGTCATCCGGATCGGTCATCCGCGTCGTAAACGCGGTCCATCCCGCCGTCGCGGGAAGCATGAGCGACGGCCGGGCCGGTGTATCGGCTGCAACTGCCGGCAACATCGTAAGAGAGCCGGCAAACGCAAAAACCAGCACTCCGGCTTTGTTGAAAAGGCTGTGCACCATGAATCATGGCCCTCCTTCATGGAACACTAGCCGAGTGGCGGAAGGACGAAAAGCAATGGCATTACTGCGCCCCGTCTTTGGCGTGGGACCAGTCAAGCAAAGGCGTGTCAGGGCATATCTTTGTCACTGACTGGTGGGGCTTGACTCTGGTATCACAGCTTGTAACTATAGTTAACTTGACAATATGGTGAATATGTACATGCCCAAGTACTTGCTTCTGGAAAAATACCTTCATGACCAGACGTCGGATGAGGTGCGCATGACCTTTAATGAAATTGAACAGGTCATTGGGACAAAATTGCCCCCCAGCGCGCGCACACACCGGGCCTGGTGGAGCAACAATTCTTCCAACAGCGTGATGACGCGGGCCTGGCTAAATGCCGGCTTTCGTAGCGAACAGGTCGATCTCGAGCAGCGGAAACTTGTCTTTCGTCGAATCGCGGCTCGCATTTCGATTAGAAGGGACAAGGCAATGGCAGAGGCGCCGCAGGAATTCCTTTCCCAAACGACAGTGCAACAGAAACGGCATCCGATGTTGGGCGCCATGAAAGGCTATCTGGCGTTTGAAGGGGGCCTCGATCTCACCCAACCAGCGATGCCCGAATGGTCCAAAATCATTGACGAGGAATTCGGATCGGAGCCGCGGAAGTGATTTCGCGTCTTTTGCTGGATACCTGTGCCGCGATCTGGGCGGTTGAGGACCGTTTGTCCGCGGCGACAGTTACCGCACTGAATGATAGTTACACGGCCGGCGAACCGGTGCGAATCTCACCCATTACGGCCTGGGAAATCGGCCTTCTCTTCGCACGCGGCCGATTGCGCGCGCCGATCAGCGCGCGGGACTACTTTCAGCGTCTGGTCAATTTGCCGGGGGTACGTGTGGCAGACATGCCGGCTGAGCTATTGCTGCTGTCCAGCTTTCTGCCTGGCTCTCCACCGGCGGATCCCGCCGACCGCATCATTGCGACGACCGCCCGCGAATATGGGTTCATTGTGGTCACACGCGATGCGTCGCTCCTCGCCTATGCAAAAGACGGTCACCTGAAAGCGATGCCCTGTTGACTTCCGTCGTGCGGGGGCCGGCATTGGGTCCTGGACTTGCCCCGGCACGAAAACCGGCGAATGTGGCTTGGGAAACCGCATTTGACACCCTACATCGGGGAACCACGACACGGATTCCCGGTTACGACGAAAACCCGCACTGGACCGATTGAGATGAATTCTCCTGATCCCGCCGCCGCCGAACGTCTCGCCCGCCTCGTGAACGCTGCATTGACGGCGGGCGCGGATGCGGCGGATGCCATTGAATTCAAGACCACCTCGGTCGGGGTGTCCTTCCGGCTCGGCAAGCTCGAGGACGTGCAACGGTCGGAGTCGGAAGATCTGGGCTTGCGGGTTTTCGTCGGACGGCGCGTTGCGTTCGTATCCTCCACGGACTTGTCCGGGGACGCACTGGCCGGCCTCCCCGGCCGGGCGGTCGCGATGGCGAGGCTTGCGCCAGAAGACAAATTTGCGGGGCTTGCCCCAAAAAACATGCTGGCGAAATCGTTCCCCGACCTGGAGCTTGATGACCCCGAGGAACCATCAACCGTTCTGCTGGTGGAGCGTGCGCGAGAGGCCGAAGGTGCCGCCATGGCGGTTCCGGGTGTCACAAATTCCGAAGGAGGCAGCGCCGATTACGGCCGGAGCATGGTCACGCTCGTGACCTCTGAAGCCTTTACCGGCGGATATTCCACCACCAGCCGGAGTGTGTCGGCTTCGGTAATCGCCGGCGACGGGACGGAAATGGAGCGGGATTACGATTACTCACAGGCGCGCTTTGGGGCCGATCTGGAATCGGCGGCCGAAGTGGGGGGCCGCGCGGGCGAGCGTGCCGTCCGGCGACTGAATCCCCGGAAGGTAAAGACCCAATCCGTTCCGGTATTCTTTGACCCGCGCGTGTCAAGCAGCCTGATTTCCCATTTCGCAGGGGCGATTTCCGGCGCCGCGATTGCCCGGGGCGTCAGCTTTCTGAAAGACCGGATGAGCGAGGCTGTCTTTTCCAAGGCGGTCACGATTATCGACGATCCGCACCGCAAACGCGGGTTGCGGTCCAAGCCCTTCGACGGTGAAGGCGTTGCCAATCGTCGTACGGTGCTCATTGATCAGGGGCGGCTAACCACATGGCTGCTGGACTCCGCGTCGGCACGGCAGCTTGGATTGCAAACCACCGGGCATGCTTCACGGGGCACGGGCGGACCCCCGTCGCCCGCCAGCACGAATCTTTACATGGCCGCAGGCGAACTCACGCCGGCAGATCTGATGGCGGATGTGCGTGAAGGACTGTATGTGACCGAGTTGATCGGGATGGGGGTGAATGGCGTCACCGGCGATTATTCGCGCGGTGCGGCTGGCTTCTGGATTGAAAACGGCCAGATCGCATATCCGGTGAGCGAAATCACGATCGCCGGCAACCTGAAGAATATGTATCGCGAACTGACGCCGGCGGCTGATCTGGTCTTCCGCTACGGCATCGATGCACCAACCCTGCGCATCGACGGGATGACGGTTGCCGGCGCCTGAATCCGCGGCAGACAGGGCCCTGCTGGTCGCATATCTGCGTCAGGCGGGTGAGATCGCGCGGCGCTACTACGGCGGAAGTTATCGCAGCTGGCACAAATCGCGCGGCAATCCGGTCAGCGATGCCGATCTTGAAATTGATCGCTTTCTCAAGGCGAAGTTGACCGCGGAACGCCCCGATTATGGCTGGTTATCAGAGGAAAGCGAGGATGATCCGGTCCGGCTTTCCCACACGCGCGT
>JANWHR010000076.1 GCA_025450355.1 Micropepsaceae bacterium | reverse complement strand
GAAATCAGCAGATAGCTCCACGGATGGTTTGCATTGCGGCCATTCGGTGTGGGCGAAAAACGCCAATAGACCCCGTAAAGCGCAAACGGCAGCAGGAACAGGAGAATGTCGAACATGATCCGGCGGATCATGTGTGCCTCAGCCGGTCGGACAAATTGACGATCATTGCGGCGGTGGCGCCCCATATTTCATGTCCGCCATATTGGATCGAGTAGAATTCGCGCATCACGCCTCCGCGTTCGGCATATATTAACTGATGATTGCCGGGATCGATCAGGAATGAGAGCGGCGCTTCGAACACTTCCGCCACTTCGGCGCGGTTCACCGTCAGATGGAAATTTTCATCGAGGAAGCCAACCACCGGCAGAATGCGAAATCCGGTGTTCAGTGTTTCATAGGCGTCCAGAAAGCCCGCAATTGTGACGCGTTCGGCCGGCACGCCGATTTCTTCCTGAAGCTCCCTCAAAGCGGTCCGGATCAGCGTTTCGTCCGCAGGCGCATGACTGCCGCCCGGAAAACAAATCTGCCCGGCATGTGAAGGCAAATGGTCCGTCCTGCGCGTGAACAGGATCGCCGGCTCTGCCCGATGAATCACGGGCACGATCACTGCTGCGCGGCGGAATCGCGTCGCGCCGGAATCCATGTCCGGCGGCGTGGTGCGCAATACGGCACGAATTGCATCGGCTGTAATCGCGACCGGGTTCGACGGGTGCAAATCTCTGGAACTGATTATGGACATGCGCGGTTTCGGCAATGTTTCACGGGCTTGTGTGGCTGCCATTGCCGGGTCCGCGCTATCCTGCGCAAGTCCGGCGGCCTAGGCTGTTGCATGGGCCGCTTAACGGTGCAACATGGCGGGCCAACCTGGCCCCGTGGCGGGCTCGCCAGGAATGCAAATGCCGGGAACAATATTGCCAAGCTAGCGGAACCATCAGATGAACAACATCACGGGCGCCGAAATGGCGCAATACAAAGGCTTTGCTCCGGGGCTCGATCCCGCCGATGCGGAGGCAATGGCCGATGAAGTGGGAGCCCGTTTCAGCGCCGCACGCGAAGCCATTGCCAAATATATTTTCGGTCAGAAGACCGTTGTCGATCAGGTCCTGATCACGCTGCTCGCGGGCGGCAATGGTTTGCTGATTGGCGTACCGGGCCTGGCAAAGACCCGCCTTGTGGACACGCTCGGGATCGTCCTTGGCATGGACACCAAACGCATCCAGTTCACGCCCGACCTGATGCCTGGCGACATCGTGGGCTCGGAAGTGCTCGAAGAGGCCGATGACGGCCGCCGCAATTTCCGTTTCATCAAGGGGCCGGTGTTCTGTCAGCTTCTGATGGCCGACGAAATCAACCGCGCCAGCCCGCGTACCCAATCGGCGCTGCTGCAGGCCATGCAGGAACGCCATGTGACCATTGCGGGACAACGCTACGATCTTCCGCGTCCCTTCCATGTGCTCGCGACACAAAATCCGCTCGAACAGGAAGGCACCTATCCCTTGCCGGAAGCACAGCTGGACCGTTTCCTGCTGCAGGTCGATGTTGGTTATCCGGATCGCGAAGCAGAGCAGAAGATGCTGCTGGCGACCACCGTCGGGGATGAAAAACCGCCACAGCAGGTGATCGATCCGGAAATGCTGATCAAGGCGCAAGCGCTGGTCCGGCGTCTTCCCGTCGGCGAGAAAGTGGTTCAGGCGATTCTTGGCCTGGTCCGTTCCGGACGGCCCGACGACAGTGCCAGCGAGACGGTGCGGAATTTCGTCGCCTGGGGTCCGTCGCCGCGCGCCAGCCAGGCCTTCATGCTGGCGATCCGCGCCCGCGCGCTGCTCGAAGGACGTTTTGCGCCATCCATCGACGATGTGTTGGCGCTGTCGCACCCCATTCTGCGCCACCGCATGGCGCTGAATTTCTCGGCGCGTGCCGAAGGGGCCACGATCGCCCAGGTGATCGACGGCCTCTGCCAGGCATATCTGTAGCTTCGCCATCACCGGCGGCACAGGTGAAAGCCGAAATGGCGAGTACCGCAATCCCGTCACTGGAGACGCGTCAACCCGAGCATTGGGACCGGCCGCGCGAAGAGGCAGAGCAGCTTGCCTCCGCGCTGCCGCCGCTGCTGGTCGAGGCGGAGCGCCTGACGTCGGGCATCTGGCTCGGCGTGCATGGGCGCCGCAAAGCGGGCATCGGCGAAACCTTCTGGCAGTTCCGCCGCTATCGCGTCGAAGACCCTTCCACCGCGATCGACTGGCGGCAGTCGGCAAAATCCCGGCACGTCTTTGTGCGCGAGCGCGAATGGGAAGCGGCGGAAACGGTGTGGTTCTGGCGCGATGCATCGGCCAGCATGCGCTACGCATCGCTGAAAGCGGTTCCGGAGAAATGGGAGCGCGCGACCGTGCTTTCACTCGCGCTCGCCTCGCTGCTGACCCGCGCCGGCGAGCGCATCGGCCTGTTGGGCACCGGCGCGCCGCCATCCAGCGGACGCATCGCGCTTCGCCGCATGGCCCATCGTCTGTCGCAGCCGCGCGAGGAAGAACCCGATCTTCCGCCCGACCTGCACATGAAGCGCCAGTGCGAAATGGTGTGGATTTCCGATTTTCTGCAACCGCTCGATTCCATTGAAGCGGCGTTGAAGCGCCTCGCCTACAGCGGCGCGCATGGTTATCTGGTGCAGATCATCGATCCGGCGGAAGAGGATTTTCCCTTCACCGGACGCGCGCGGTTCGAGGCGCGCACGATACGCGACACGGCCGTGCTGGGGCGCGCGGAAACCGTGAAGGCGAGCTATCGCAGGCGTTACGATGCCCACTCCGATGCGGTCGGCCAATTTGCCCGCCGGGTCGGTTGGAGTTTCCTTCGGCACCGCACCGATCATTCGCCGGCAACGGCGTTGATTGCGCTCTACGGCGCAATCGGCGGCGCGCGTGCGCAACGGGGATTTTAAGCCATGTTCGCCAGCCTCATCACCGGACTGACGTTTGGCGCGCCCTATGTGCTTTGGGCGCTGGCGGCGCTGCCGGTGATCTATTGGCTGTTGCGGGTCACGCCGCCGGCGCCCAGGCGCATTGTGTTTCCGCCGTTGCGCCTGCTGTTTGGGCTGAAGGCGACGGAAGAAACACCGGCGCGCACGCCCTGGTGGCTGCTGCTCATGCGGCTGGTTGCGGCGGCCATCGTGATCGCGGCACTGGCCAAGCCGCTTTACGATCCGACGCCAGTCGCGCGCGGCGCAGGGCCACTGGTGATGGTTGTGGACAATGGCTGGCCATCGGCGGCGCAATGGGATGTGCGTCAGGCCGCCATGCAACGGGGCCTCACCGGGGCCACCCGCGACCGCCGTCCGGTGATGATCGTCGCCACCGCCGAAACGGCGCCCGTCATCACGCAATTTCTCGATCCGGGAAAAGCGCTGAAAACGGTTGAGGACATGGTGCCAAGGCCGTGGCTGCCGGATCGCGCGAAGACTCTGGCGCAATTGCAGCAGATCAAATTCCAGGCGGCGCGGCCGACAGCGAACAGCCCCTGCTTTCCGATGTCTATTACATCGAACGTGCGCTCTCGCCCTATGCCGAATTGCACAAGGGCACGGTCGATCAGGTGCTGAACAGCGGCGTCGCGGTGATCGCCATCGCCGACATCGGGCAGTTTTCGGCGGAAGAGCACGACCGGCTGGCCAAATTCGTGGACGATGGTGGCGTACTCCTGCGCTTTGGCGGGCCGCGCCTCGCCGCGCACAGCGACGATCTGGTCCCCGTCAAATTGCGTGAAGGCGAACGCCTGATGGGCAGCGCGATGACCTGGGCGTCACCGCAACATCTGACGCCATTCCCGGATGCCAGTCCGTTCCGTGGACTGAACATCGCCAATGACGTGACGGTTTCCCGCCAGGTTCTCGCGGACCCCTCCGTCGAGCTTGGCGATCATACCTGGGCGCGGCTCACCGATGGCACCCCGCTGGTGACCGGCGCCGCAAAAGGCCGCGGCTGGCTTGTGCTGTTCCACGTCTCGGCGAGCCCGGGCTGGTCGTCACTGCCGTTGTCGGGTCTTTATGTGGAAATGCTGCGCCGGGTGGTTGAATTGTCCGAAGGCGTCCGCGGTGGCGCGGCGGCAGCCAGGACGGGCACCTTCCCGCCGTATCAGACGCTGGACGGCTTTGGCCATCTGGAAAAGCCCTATCCCGAGGCAACGCCGTTGCGGGCGTCGGAAATCGAGACCGTCACCGCGGGGCCGTTGCATCCTCCCGGTCTCTACGGCGTTCAGGGAGCTTTGGTGGCGCTGAATGCGTTTGGTTCGCGCTCGGTCCTGCGTCCGCTGCAGGTTGGCCGCAGGATTTTCAATTATGCCGGGACCGCGGCGCAGGAACTGAAATGGCCCATGCTTGAGATCGCGCTCATCATTCTTTTGATCGACGCGCTGATTTCACTGATGTTGCGGGGCTATATCACGGTGACGAACCGGCGCTTCCGCAAGGCCGCGGTCGGGTCGGCTACCGTGCTGTTGTTCGCCGTGGCGCCGCTCGCGCTGTTCGGCTTTGAGGACAAGGCGGCGGCCGCGCCCGCGCGCGCCTCTGCCCCCACCATTCAGGACAAGGCGCTCGCCTCCGCACTCGACACGCGGCTGGCTTATGTCATTACCGGCGATCCCGAAGTGGACAAGATGAGCCAGGAAGGCCTGTTCGGTCTTGGGCTCGAACTCAAGGCGCGCACGGCCTATGAGCCGGGCGACCCGGTCGGCGTCGACATCGAAAAAGACAATCTCGCATTTTACCCGCTGCTCTACTGGCCAATGGCCCCGGCGGAAAAAGACCTCTCGCCGGCGGCGGTGACGAAGATTGACCAGTTCATGCGTGGGGGCGGAACCATCCTCTTCGACACCCGCGATTCGCCGATCGGCGGATTGGGCGGCACTGCTTCTCCGGGCGAACAGGTGCTGCGGCGGTTGCTGTCGAAGCTGGATATTCCGCCGCTTGAGCCGTGCCCGCCGGATCACGTGCTGACGCGGGACTTTTATCTGATCAAGGAATTTCCCGGCCGCTGGAGCGGCGGTCAGGTCTGGGTTGAGGCCCTGCCCCCCACCGATCCGAAAAATCCGCCAACGCAACCCGTCGCCGCGCGCGGCGGTGACGGCGTGTCGCCGATCATCATGGGCGGCAACGATTGGGCCGCGGCCTGGGCCAAAGATGAAAACGGCAACCCGGTCGCGGCAGTGGTACCGGGCGGCGAGCAACAGCGCGAGATGGCGATTCGCTTTGGGATCAATCTCGTGATCTATGCTATGACCGGCAATTACAAGACCGATCAGGTCCACGTGCCGGCCCTGCTGGAAAGATTGGGAAAGTAGGTCGTCATGTCGTCATTCGGCATCGCCTTTGCCCCGCATCTGCCGCTGTGGCAGCTGGCGCTTTTCGGCGGCGTTGCGCTGGTCATCCTCGCCTGGTCGCAATACCGGCGCGCGCATGGCGCCTGGGCCAGGCTGATCGCGTTCGCCGTGATCCTGGGCGCGCTGGCCAATCCGTTGATCGTCAAAGAAACCCGGCAGGGCCTGTCGAACATCGTCGCCCTGATCATCGACCGCTCGCAAAGCATGGAGATCGGCAGCCGCAAGGCGGATTCGGAAAAGGCCCTGGCGGCGCTGCGGGACAAGCTGAAGGGCATGAATGTCGAATTGCGTGAAGGCGAAGTCCGCACCACCGCCGACGCCGGCGACAATGGCGGCACCGCCCTGTTCTCGGCGCTGAACGCCGCGCTGTCCGACGCGCCGCCCGATCGTGTCGCGGGCGCAATCGTCATCACGGACGGGCAGGTCCATGACGCACCCGATCCCAAGACCTTTCACCTGGGCGCGCCGTTCCACGTGCTGCTCGCGGGGGCGCCCAACGAACGGGACCGCAAGCTGACGGTGGTCCGCGCAACGCGCTACAACATCGTCGGCAAGAACGCGGAGATCACCTTCCGCATCGATGATTTCGGCGGCATGCCGGCCGCGAACGCGCAGCTTTCGCTCCGCATCGACGGTCAGGAGCAGGGCAAGCGGACGGTCCCGGTGGGCAAGGACACCACCATCACCGTTCCCGTCGCCCATGGCGGCGAGAACGTCGTTGAACTGGAAGCCGCGCCTGGGCCTGCGGAACAAACGCTTCAGAACAACCGCGCGGCGGTCATCATCAACGGCGTACGCGACCGGCTGCGCGTCCTGCTGGTTTCCGGCGAACCTCATGCCGGCGAACGCGTCTGGCGCAATCTGCTGAAGGCCGATCCGTCCGTCGATCTCGTTCACTTCACCATTCTGCGGCCGCCAGACAAACAGGACAGCACGCCGATCAATGAACTGGCGTTGATCCAGTTTCCGACGCGTGAGCTGTTTGCGGAGAAACTGAGCGAATTCGACCTCGTCATTCTGGACCGCTACCAGAACCGGGACATTCTTCCGCTCGCCTATTTCGACAACATTGCCCGTTACGTGGAAAACGGTGGGGCGTTGCTGGTCTCTGCCGGCCCGGAGTTTGCCGATGAAAGCAGCATCTATCGCACGCCGCTGGCCGCGGTCCTGCCGGCGCAGCCGACGGGTGAGGTGATCACGCAGCCATTCCGGCCGACCATCACCAAGGCCGGCTTTGCCCATCCGGTGACGCGCGATCTGCCGCTTGTCAGTGATGCGGATGCGCCGCCGGGCGCGAACGGGATTCCCGCTGCCGCAACGCCCGCGCAACAGCCCCTGCCGCCGGGATCG
>JANWHR010000075.1 GCA_025450355.1 Micropepsaceae bacterium | reverse complement strand
GGTGAGCAGCTCATGATTGATTCCGTAGCGCTGCGCCGCCGCCAGCGTGTTGGCGAAAAAGTCCTCGACATGCAAATTGGCGGTGCGCGCCGGGCTGGAGATGATCAGTCCCCCCGTAATGGTCAGGAGTTCTTCCCCCGTCTCACGTTCGATCTCGCGCCAGATTTCATGCGACCTGAGCGCGAGCGGCGAATAATGCGGCCCTTCGCCGATCGCCAGACGCGTGATCCGGGTTTCCCCGTGAGACGACCCCTGCGTGTGCGGCGGCGAAAACTGGTCGATTCCGATAACGTTTCGGCCACGCCTGGCCAGTTGGTAAGCTGCGGCGCTGCCCATCGCGCCCAGCCCAAGCACGGCAATTTCACAACTGTCCATAAAGCGATTGTATCCTGTTTCCCGGCTTGGCAATGTCCCGCGCCGGAAGGCGGAGCATTTATGGCATGAAGCTTATTCCCACGGGCGCGGCATTGGCGGCCGAAATCACCGGGGTCGATCTGCGGGCGATCACGGACGCTGATTTCGACCGCATTCACCGTGACTGGATCCATCACCTTGTCCTGCTGTTTCGCGATCAGCACCTCACGGATGAAGACCTCATCGCGTTCAGCCGGCGGTTCGGCGCGCTCGACTGGGCGCCGGTTCAGGAAACCGGCCGGCGCTTCGTTGAAGGCCATCCGGAGATTTACGTCGTTTCGAATGTGATCGAAAACGGCGTTGCGATCGGCAGCCTCGGAGCGGGTGAGGCAGTCTGGCACACCGACATGTCCTATATCCCCGATCCGCCCAAGGCGAGCATGCTTTATGCGCTCGAAGTACCACCCGCCGGGGGCGACACCGGATTTCTCAATATGTATGCCGTTTATGAATCGCTGCCTCCTGATCTGAAGCGGCGCGTTCAGGGGCTGCAACTGAAGCATGACGGCACATACAACAGCGGTGGCTATCTGCGGCTGGGCGTTGACGCGGTGGACGACCCCGTGAATTCGGCCGGCGCCGTGCATCCGCTGGTCTGCACGCATCCGCAATCCGGCCGCCGCGCGCTCTATCTGGGGCGCAGGCGCAATGCGTATATCACCGGCCTGCCACTCGCGGAATCCGAAGCGCTGCTCGAGGAACTGTGGAGTTACGCCAATCGCGACGAACTGACCTGGTACAACCGGTGGCGCCCGGGCGACCTTGTGCTGTGGGACAATCGCTGCACCATGCACCGGCGCGATGCCTTCGATTCCGGTGCCCGCCGGATCATGCACCGTACACAGATCAAAGGCGAAGCAAGGCCCGCCGCGTGAGAGTTCTTCCCAAACTCCGCCCGCCCACGGTCGTGCTGATGCTGCTCTGCGCGATGTATTTCCTGCTGTTCGTGAACCGCACAAACATCGCGATTGCCGGACCGCTGATGCAGCGTGAGCTACATCTTTCGAATACCGAACTTGGCCTGGCGTTTTCCGCCTTTGCATATCCCTACGCGCTGTTTCAGTTGTTCGGCGGCATGCTCGGAGACAGATTCGGGCCGCGGCTGACTCTGGGCGTCGCCACCTTCGCGGTTGCTCTGGCCACCATCTGGACGGGCGCCGCGGGCGGACTGCTGTCGTTGTTCATGGCGCGGTTTGCGCTCGGAATCGGAGAGGGTGCGGCATTTCCCACCGCAACGCGGGCAATGTCGGTGTGGACGCCGGCCGCCGATTGGGGATTCGCGCAGGGGATTACCCACACATTTTCCCGGATCGGCAACTGGGCCGCGGCGCTGATCGTTGCCGTGCTGATCGCGCTGGTTTCCTGGCGGGCGTCGTTCTACCTGCTCGCGCCGGTCAACCTCGTGTGGATGTTCGCCTGGATTTGGTACTTCCGGGACCGGCCCGCCGATCATGCCGGAATGACATCCGGCGATCTGGCGAAACTGCCGGTTCGGAAGCAGGGCGGAGGCCGCGGCGTGCCGTGGCTCCGGCTGGCACGCTGCATCCTGCCGGTCACCTGCGTTGATTTTTGTTACGGCTGGACATTGTGGCTATTTCAAAGCTGGATCCCATCCTTCTTTGTACAGAATTACGGCCTCAACCTGAACACGAGCGCGCTTTATTCCGCTGGTGTCCTTTTCGCCGGCGTGATCGGCGATACGCTTGGCGGGCTTGCCAGCGATTACATTCTGAAGCGCAGCGGCGATCTGCGGCTGGCGCGGCGCGGCGTGATCATGGCGGGGTTCATTGGCGGCTGCATTTTCATGCTGCCGATCGTCTTCGTACACGACCTGACGGTGGCCGCAGTCTGCCTGTCGCTCGCGTTCTTTTTTGCCGAACTGATCGTGGGACCGATCTGGGCCGTGCCGATGGACATCGCGCCGCGTTATGCGGGCACCGCCAGCGGCATGATGAATTTCGGATTTGGCCTCGCCGGAATCATCTCACCGCTGTTCTTCGGCCTGTTGATCGACCTCACGGGCACGTGGACCGCGCCGCTGGCGATATCCGTGGCGCTTCTGCTCCTCGGCGCGATACTGGCCGTGCGGTTACGCCCGGATGTTCCGTTTGCGGAATTACCGGTCAGCGCTTCGGGAACGGAAACCGCGGCACCGCAAACCGCCTGATCTCATCCGGATAGGGCGATGAAGCATCCGCATCCAGCAGGATACCCGTCTGACCGTTCACCAGCGGATTGCGCTGGTTCTCCAGGCTGGAGACGTTCTCCATCCGTGGATATTTCTCCTGCCGCTTTGTGTAGCGCCGGACCGCCTTCCACGGGCCGGTGAATGCCACCGGATCGTCGATCGTGATCTCCGATTGCAGCGTGCGATCATCGACCTTCCGGATTCGCTCGAAGATATGCGCCTCATCGCTCAGCGCCGCGCCGGTACGGTCGATGGGAATCCCGCCCCGGATGCTGCGTGTCTCGATGGCCAGCGTGTCGCCTTCCCAATGACCGACCGAATAGCCCTCGAATGTGGGCCACAGTTCGTCTTTCGGCGGGAATGGACGGCCGTCGGTGTAGATGTACCGGACATCGGGCCGCTCGTAGATGATCCACACCTGTTCCGGGCGCAGCACGAACTGCAACCCGCGCGCCGGTGTCATCATGCGCATGATCCCGCCCGGATAGCCGACGGTAAGCGGATCGACGAATTTTTCCGGCTTGATGACGGTGTCCAAAAAGTCGCGATAGGCGCGTTCCCATTCGGGTTTGTAGGGCGGGTAATCCCGCACATCCGGATTGCTGTTGACCGACACCACACCGCGGCTCTGATCGAACACGTTGCCGCGGCCCATCCAGATTCCGGTCCAGTCGGGCAGCGCGGCAAAGGTTTTCGCCGCATCGCCCGTGCATTCGGCAGAATTTGCGGCGCGCGGCACGGAAATCGCCGCGGCGGCAGCGCGGAGGCTGACGCCGGCGGCGCGGCGGTCAGGACGGAATTTGTCGCTCATGTCAGTACGCCTTCGGGCCCCTGAGGCTAAGGGTTGTGCCGTCGTCCTTTTTGATTTCGATCAGACTGCCGCCGGGGCCGCCACTCTTCAGCGGATGAAAGCGCAGCGAAATCTTGTCGCCCGGTTGCAGCGAAGTCGGCCGGATTCCCGCGCGCAACAGCACAATGGGCGCCCCCGTCTCGATGCTCCACTCGACCGGCGCACCCGCGGCTGCGGGCACCATCAGCTGAATCCAGGAATGAGGATTCGTGTACTGGAATTCCTTGACCGTTCCGTTCAGGGTCAATTCCTTGCCGGAATCGAACATGGCATCGGAATGATGCGCGGTTGCGGGGAATGCCGCAAAACTGGCGAACGCAAGCACCGAAACAGCGAATCTCGACATTTGGGCCTCCACGGAGCGTGTCATAGTATAAGCGGATTTAGGATGTTCGTCCTGTGTGATCAGGTGGCGCCCCCGAGCGCCTTGTAACGGGCAACTACGGCCGGTGTTGCGGCCTGGATGAGTTCGCGCATCATCTGTTGCAGCATTTCTCCCGAAATGGCCGCATCGTCCGGCAAGCCGACCTTCACGGCATCGGCGCGATACTGCGCGTCTGCGCACATCCGAATGAATGCGGTGCGCAGCTCGCGCAACAGTGAGGCCGGCATATTCGGAGGACCGATCACCGGTAGCCCAAAGGTTTCCATGGCCATCACGACGGTCAGCAACGGCCAGTCGGAGCGCGGGAGAACGTCCCGGACCAGCGGTAGACCTGCGTGCACCGGCGTGTTCTGGAGGATGGGCACGATCAGCTTTTTGTCCACCAGCTCTTCGCGCAGACCAAAGGTCGATTCGACGGTGAAATAGCCGTCCACTTCCCCCTGCTCCAACGCGACAATGATGCGCGCGCTGGACACGTAACCTGCGACGACTCGAACCGGCAGACCATGGGACGCCAGCATCAGTGGAACCATGGCCGTTGGCGTCAGATTCCCCAGCGCGCCAAAGACAATCGGTTTTTTTGCGAGCTTGAGATCGTCAAAGCTGCGGATGCCGGTGCCCGTTCTGACATACACCACCGAATTCACCGCACCCGGACTGCCGATATAGGTGAATCTGGCCGGATCAAAGCGCACACCTTCGGTTCGGATCGCGCCTTCAACGAACCAGGAGCGGCCTGGGACCGCGATCGTCAGACCGTCTGGGGCGACGCGCTGATACAGGTAATTCGAAGCGATTATTCCCGCCGCGCCTTCCATGTTCAGGACGAGGATGTTTGGCGCCCCCGCAATGAAGCGCGGAAGATGGCGCGCAATCACGCGCGCATCGGTGTCCACACCCCCGCCCGGTGCGAAGCCGACCACCAGCGAAAGCCGCTTGCCGCGATAGAATGGCTCCGCCCCGGCAGCGCGGAGTGGACCCGGCAGAACAGCGGCCGCCAGTCCCGCCAGAATTGCCCGCCGGCCAGGGTTTTGCGCCGCTTGCATGTCGCTTTCGGCCATGCAGCAGTCTAGCAGATTTGTTGCGCTCTCGCTCCAACGGCATAAACTGGTGGGGAAAATTCGGGAGCGCCAGGTCATGCGATCAGCCATCGGAAAGCAATTCCTTGCGGGCGCGGCGGCGACGGCTTTGGCGCTTACTGCGCTTTCGTCCAATGCGTCGGCCCAGGGAAACGGCGCACCCACCGCCGGTGCGACAGATATCGCCGGTGTCGTCACGGGACCCAAGGGGCCCGAAGCAGGCGTCTGGGTGATCGCCGAAACCACCGATCTGCCGACCAGGTTCACCAAAATTGTGGTGACGGATGAGCGCGGGCGATATCTCATTCCGGATCTTCCGAAAGCGAATTATAGCGTCTGGGTCCGCGGCTATGGCCTGGTCGATTCGGCGCGCCTTCCCGCCGCGCCGGGCAAGGTGCTGAACCTCACGGCCATGGAGGCGCCGAACGCCGCTGCCGCGGCGGATTACTACCCGCCCGTCTATTGGTTTTCGCTGCTGCATGTCCCGGCAAAGAAAGAATTTCCGTTGGGCCATGTGCAAAGCCAGCAGGCCTGGTTGAGCACTCTGAAAACAGGGGGCTGCAATTCCTGCCATGCGCTTGGCACGCCCGGTACGCGCGATCTGCCAGCCCAGTTCTCGAAAGAATTTGCCAATCCCGTGGACGCCTGGACGCGGCGAATCCAGTCGGGCGGGGCCCAGGGGCAAATGGCGCGCGACATCGGTTCGCTCGAACCCGCCCGCGCGATCACCCTGTTCGCAGACTGGACCGCTCGTCTGGCCAAAGGTGAACTGCCGTTTGCCAAACCGGATCGTCCCGCCGGGATCGAGCGCAATATCGTGGTGAGCGAATGGGAATGGGGCCGCAATACCGCCTATCTGCATGACGAGGTCTCGACCGATCCGCGCAATCCGCGCGTGAATGCGGATGGCAAAATCTACGGTTCGCCCGAGGATTCATCCGATTGGATACCGATCCTTGACCCGGTCAGCAGCACCGCGACGGAAGTCAAACATCCGGTGCGCGATCCCAAAACGCCGTCCACCAAACGGAATCTGTTCGCACCCTCGGTCTATTGGGGCGACAAACCGATCTGGGACAGCCACACCATCATGCACAATCCGATGATGGACGAAAAAGGCCGTGTCTGGTTTACCGCACGCATCCGGCCGGCCGCGAATCCGGCGTTCTGCAAGGAAGGGTCGAACAACCCGTCGGCGAAGGCATTTCCACTCCAAACCTCAGGCCGGCAGCTTTCGATGTACGATCCGGCGAGCGGCAAGTTCACGCTGATCAGCACCTGCTTTTCGACACATCATCTGAACTTTGCCTATGACAAGGACAATACGCTCTGGCTGTCGGGCGGTATTGGCGGGCCTGGCGTGCTCGGCTGGTTCAACCGCAGAATCTACGACGAGACTGGCGATGAATCCAAAGCGCAGGGCTGGACCGCCTTCGTCGTGGACACCAATGGCAACGGTAAGCGCGACGCCTATACCGAGCCTGGCCAACCCGCCGATCCAAAGAAGGATACCCGCGTGCTGGTCACGACTTATGCGGTCGCAGTCAGCCCCTCCGACGGCGCGGTCTGGGGTACGGAGGTGGCCTATCCCGGACGGATCGTCCGAGTGGCGCCCGGCCCGACCCCCCCGGAGACCGCGCTGGCAGAGGTCTATCAGGTGCCGCTGCCCGGATACGGACCGCGCGGTGGTGATGTCGATTCCAATGGCGTGTACTGGGTGTCGCTCGCGAGTGGCCATCTCGCCAGTTTTGACCGGCGCAAATGCAAGGTGCTGAACGGGCCCACCGCCGCAAGCGGGACACAGTGCAACGAGGGCTGGACCTTCTACGCCTTCCCGGGTCCGCAGATGAGTGGCGTGCAGGACCCCGGCAGCGCGGAGGCGAGCTATTACGTCTGGGTGGACCGTTTCGACACGCTGGGGCTGGGCAAGGACGTTCCGATTGCGATGGGCAATCTGAACAGCAGCGTGCTGGCGCTGGTGAACGGCAAATTCGTGCAATTCACCGTGCCTTACCCCATGGGCTTTTTCGCCAAGAATGTCGATGGCCGCATCAATGACCCGGCGGCCGGCTGGAAGGGCAAGGCGCTGTGGTCCTCCTATGGCAACCGCACCATGTTCCATCTCGAAGGCGGGCGGGCGAACCGTCCGCGTGCGGTGCGTTTTCAGCTTCGCCCCGATCCGCTGGCGCATTGAGAATTCCCGGTCTGCGTTGCGCCGGATTTGGTCCGGTGCGAAAATGGATTGTCCGTTTTTCACGGGAGGGAAACTGACATGAAGAAATTGGCGCTTGCGATTTTTGCCTTGCCGCTGACCTGCGGTGCGGCTCTTGCACAAAACAGCGGTGATGCGGCCCGGGGGCAGGCCTATTGGGCCAGCAATCTGCACCAATGCCGGAATTGCCATGGACCGCAGGGTGAAGGCGGATTTGGACCCGATCTCGCAGGACGCGGGCTAAGCGCGGCGCAGGTCAATCGCGCGGTGCATCAGCCCTGGGGCGTCATGCCGGCCTTCACCCTGACCCAGGTCAGCGAACAGGACGCGATCGATCTCGCGGCGTTTTTCGCGACGATGCAAAAGCGGCCCGAACCCGCCAAATGGCGCTTTGAAGCGACGGCTGACATGCCTGCGGGCCAGCAGATGCTGATCAACATGGGCTGCGGGCAGTGTCATTCGCCCAACTTCCAGGGCCCGCGCGGCAACCTTGGCGCGGTGAACGCCGATTTCGAATATTTCGCCAATCTCGTTTACAACCACACCACCGCGACACCGCAGCACCGCGCGGCCCTTGGCGTAGTCGCCGCCAATGGCGCCAATCTGGATATGGGCAATTTCAGCCGCACCAGACTGTCCGAAGCCGACCTCAGAATGATTTACGACTGGGCCAAAAATGAAATCGGCTTCCGGCCCTTCCTGCAGGCGCGCTTCAGCCGGCCCTCTTCCGCCGGGAATGGCGTGACCTACAATGTGACCGTGGCGAACGGCGGAATGCCGGGCAAGGGCGTCAGTGCGCAAGGCGTGAAAGTGGATGTGCAGGTGCCCGCCGGAACAACAATCATTGCTGCAACCGGCGCCGGCTATCAGGGGGTCAAGGGCGACACCGCCGAATGGATCATCCCGAGCATTTCACCGAAGGAGCAGCAAAACTACACGATCACCCTTTCGAAGGCGGGTGGTCTCAAAGGTACGCTGCATTGGCAAGCCCCTCGGCCAAGCGCGGCTG
>JANWHR010000074.1 GCA_025450355.1 Micropepsaceae bacterium | reverse complement strand
GCTTTCGCAGCGAGCCGGGATCAGCAGCCGGACCCAGATCGGTCATATTTCCTGTCCCTGGTGACGGGCGCTCCGGAACGACAAACGCAATCTCAAGCGTGTGAGTGGCGCCCCTCTTCACCTCTCCTTATATTCGCCCCCGTCGCATCGGGAAACGGATGACTTCATGAGCCATTTCATTCGCGGAGTGTTCGCTGCCGCAGTCGTCGTCGTGCTGCAGGCGCCGGCGAGTGCCGCGGACGCGCCAGCATGGCCACAGGCGAAGAGCGACATTGCCGCCGACCCGGCAATCCTGTTCGGATCGCTGCCCAACGGCATGCGCTACGCGATCATGAAAAATGCAACGCCCAAGGATGAAGTTTCCATCCGGCTTCGGATCGGCGCCGGGTCCCTGATGGAAAGCGACGCACAACAGGGTCTCGCGCATTTCCTGGAACATATGGCGTTCCGCGGCTCAACCCACGTTCCCGAAGGCAACGTCTTTGAGATGCTGCAGAAGCTGGGATTGCGCACCGGCGCGGACGCAAATGCCTCCACCGGGCAAACCGAAACCATTTATCAACTCGATTTGCCGGGCACCGACGACGCGACCGTCGATCAGGGCTTCATGCTGACACGCGACATCGTGGGTGAACTCAGCCTCAGGCCGGAGGCGTTCGAAACAGAGCGGGGGCCCGTGCTGTCGGAAGAACGCCTGCGTGACAATCCCGGTTCGCGTGCGTTCGAAGCGCAGGCGAAATTTCTGCTGAAAGGGCAACTCGCATCCGAACGTCTGCCGATCGGAAAAGTGGACATCATCCGCAATGCTCCGGTGTCGCGCGTTGCGGACTTCTATCGCGATTACTACCGTCCGGAACGCGCGACACTGGTTGGGGTTGGCGATATTGATCCGGCGGCAATCGAAGCGAAGATCGTGGCCAGATTCTCGGACTGGAATCCGGCCGGGACGGGGGGAACGGACCCCGATCTGGGAATGCCGGAGACACGGGGCGAGGAATTCCAGGTCTTCAGCGAAGCTGGCGCGCCGCAATTCGCCACTGTGTCATGGGTGCAGCCGTTCGATTCCACGCCCGACACGATCGCTCGCCGCAGGCGCAATCTGATCGACAGCATTGCGTTGACCATTCTGAACCAGCGCCTCGCGGTCGTGTCGCAAAGCGACAACGCGCCCTTCACCTCCGCCGGCGCGTCGCGTGGCAACAGTGTGCGTTCGGCAAGGATCGCATCGTTGCGCGTCAGCTATGCCGCCGACAAATGGCAGCGCGCGCTGGAGGAAGCGGAAAAAATCCGCCGTGAGGTGGTTGCACAGGGCGTCACGCAGCAGGAAATTGACCGGGAAACCCGGGCGATCCTCGCCAGTGCCGGCGCCAGTCTTGCGGCATCAAAAACCCGACGGTCCCGCAACCTGGCACAAGGGTTGGTGAATACGGTCGATCGTGATGCGGTATTCAGCAGCCCCGAAACCGACGTCGCCCTGCTGAATCGCAACATCCAGGGCATCACGGTTGGCGATATCAACACCGCACTGCGGGACATCTTTACCGGAAACGGCCCGCTGGTGTTTCTGTCCAGCCCAACGGCCATCGGCGGCTCCGAAGCAACACTGGCGTCCGTGTTTGATCGCGCAGAAAGCGCTCCAATCGGGCAGGACGCGCCGCCACAAGTCACGGCCTGGCCCTATACGAGCTTTGGTCCGCCGGGGCGCGTCGTGGCAAATCGTCATCTCGAAGATCTGGATACCTATTTTATCCGGTTCGAGAACGGCGTCCGGCTGACCGTGAAGCCAACCAATTTCCGCGCCGACCAGATTCTGATCAACGTCAATATTGCGGGCGGAGACCTCGCTTTCCCCCGGGACCGCACCGTTCTTGATCCGGGCGCCTATGTGTCGGGGGGCCTGGAGGCGCTGAGTTATCTCGATATGCGGCGTTCGCTAGAAGGCAAAGTGGCGAATATCGGGTTTGGCATTGACGACGACGCATTTGCGCTCTCCGGCGGCACCCGGCCCGCAGATCTCGACACGGAACTGCAGCTGATCGCAGCCTATATCTCCTCGCCTGGCTGGCGGCAGGAGCCTTACCGCCAGAGTCTCAGTTCGCTGGCAGACAATCTGTCGAAACTCGATACGTCGCCAATGTCGCTGTTCAACGCGAAATTCCCCGAACTGATACATCCGGGAGATGCGCGTTGGGCCTATCCGACGCGCGCAGATATCCAGAACGCGAATCTCGACCAGGTCAAAGCGGTCATCGGACCGGCGCTTGTGAACAACGCGATCGAGGTCACGATCGTGGGTGATATTTCGGTCGATCAGGCGATCAAGTCTGTTGCGGCGACTCTGGGGGCGTTGCCGCCACGAAGCGATGCAAAACCGCCCGTACCGCAAATGGGCGACATGCGCTTTCCGGCCCCCACGCCGCAGCCGGTGGTGCTCTACCATTCCGGCCGCGCCGATCAGGGTGCGGCAGCAATTGCATGGCAGACCACGGATTTGTGGTCGGATGACGAATCGGCTGCGCGCGGGATGCTGAAAGACATTCTGCAGTTGCGGATGCTGGACGAACTGCGAATCCGCGATGGAGCGACCTATTCTCCGGGTGCGACCGCAAGCGCGTCCCGGACTTTTCCCGGCTATGGCTATATCGCCGCCTTCGCCGAGATTCCCCCCGGGAAGACACAGCTCTTCTTCGACACGGTTCAGAACATCGCCGCCGATCTGCGCGACCACGGTCCCACCGCGGAGGAGATGGAACGAGCCCGGAAACCCGCGGTGGATGCACTGGAGAAGGCGGTAGAAACCAACAACTACTGGCTCAGCGGGCTATCGGGGTCGCAGAGCGACGAACGCCGCCTGAAACTGATACGTGAAGCCATGCCACAGCTTCAGGCAGTCACGGCGGCCGATGTGCAACGTGTGGCGCGCAAATATCTGCTCGACGACCGCGCCTGGAAGCTGGTCATAGAACCCAAAACACAGCCGTGAAGGGTTCCCGTTTGGTTGGATTCAAGCGGAGGCTCGCGCGCGCTGGAGCAGATCAATCACTTGCGTATCGCTGGTCTGGGTGAAATCGCGATAATGCGCGCCCACCGCATAAAAGGGCTCCGGCGTCATCAGACAAACGACCTCATCGGCGAGCGGCGAGAGTTCGCGTAGCGTGTCCGGCGGCGCTACGGGCACCGCCAGTATGATTCGGCCGTGTGGCTCCTTTCGCAGCGCCTGCAACACCGCTTTCATCGTTCCGCCGGTCGCGATGCCATCATCCACCACAATCACCGTGCGCCCGGCCAGTTCGATCTGCGGCCCGGATATGCCGTACAGTGCCTTCCGCCGCGCAATTTCGCGAAGCTGCCGCTGCTCTTCATCGTACAGATACTGCTCGCCAGGATTCAGCGCCTGCACCAGTTCTTCATTGAGCACGACCTGTGGGTGCGCGCCGTCCACCACGGCGCCCAATCCGAGTTCCGGCTGGTTGGGTGCGCCGATTTTTCGCGCCATCACCACCTGCAGGGGCGCATTCATCGCTTTCGCAATTTCGAAGCCGACCGGGACCCCGCCACGCGGGAGTGCCAATACAACCGGCGCGCTTCCCTGCAGGTGCTGAAGCGCATGCGCCAGTTTTTGTCCGGCCTCGCTACGGCCGGAAAATTGCCCATGGGCGGGCCATCCCGATTGCCTCCGCAGATAGCGCGAAAACCAGCCAACCGCATGTTCCAGTACCTGATCCAGCGCACCGGGTTCTTCGAACAGATGCGTTGCCCCGGGAATGAGGACGAGCCCGTTCACGCAGGAGAGGCGGTCTCGCGCGGCTTCATTGAGTTGGATGACGCCACCATCGGCACCGCCAACAATCAACAGTGTCGGACAGTGCACCTCATCCAGCGCACCGCCCGCCAGATCTGGCCGGCCTCCACGCGACACCACGGCGGCGATTTCATCCTTCAGAGTTGCCGCGGCAACCAGCGCAGCGGCCGCGCCGGTGCTTGCACCGAAATAGCCAATGTTGAGCCCGGCCAGTTCGGGCCGGGCGCGTGCCCAGCCGGTCGCCGACACCAACCGCGATGCGAGCAGGCCGATGTCGAAGACGTTATCGCGATCCAGTTCTTCTTCGGGCCGAAGCAGATCAAGCATCAGAGTGGCAAAGGCGGCTTCGCGCAGGCCGGCCGCGACCTGATTGTTTCGCGGACTCAACCGGCCACTGCCGCTGCCATGCGCGAAGATCACAACGCCCCGGGGGTTGTCGGGAATGCCGAGCAGGCCGTCCAGATTTTCAGGTGCTATCCGGACCGCAACAGGCTCCGGACCCGCGCGCATCTACATCGCCCTCGTCGCGTCATCAGGCCAAAGGCCGCGAATGTCCTCTGGCAGCGCGCGGCGGATTTTATCCGCCTGGCCATGCGCGAGATGCCGGTTCAACACGGCAAGCACCGATCTCGCGGCATCGACGGAGCCAATCGGTTTCGTGCCTGACATTCCATCGGAAACCTTTTCCAGGAATTCGGCGAGAGATCGCAGCTTCAGGTTTTCTTTTCCCGGCCGCCACCCCTCAAAATAAATCCCGCGCACCAGCAGCGGCAGTTCCGCCGACAAATGGGCGGACAGGTCTGGCGGCAGACGGTCGCGCAGGCTGCGGATGACTGCGCCCAGGACATGCCAGGCGGTGTGGCGGTCCGTCGCCAGGTCCTCGATAATTTCATCCAACCAGATATGGGTGGTTTGCAGGGTCCTGTCGAAGACCTCTAATCCGGTGGAACTCATCGCTCCTCCTGTCCGGTATTTCCGCCCCTGACGGGCGAATCATGCGGTTGGGAAACGCGACATGTTCAGTGGCGTTGCTGCCCTTCGGCAGGCCAAACCCTGGAAGCGGTCGGTCCCGTATCGCCCATGCCTTCAACGAATTGGACACCGTCTCCGCGCCTGAGCTTGTCGAACCCCCCGTTCATCACGCTGTTGCGGTGGAAATACAGCCGCCCACCTTCGGAGGAGAGGATAAAGCCATAGTCGCGTTCCACAAAAAGTTCTGCCACCACGCCCTGGACAGGCGGGGCATGGAGCTTGGCCTCGCCGCCCTGTTTTTTGCCGAATGAGCGCAACTGGGCCTCGGCGGCCTTGAAAGCGTCACGGATCGAGGCCCGAACATCGGTGTTGGCATGACGTTCGCCGACATGATGAGGTTCCCTGCTCACCGCGAGATGGCGACGCGGCAGATGCATGTCGATGTGGCACTCATAGATGTTCCCGGTACGATGCTGGTGGGTCCGGCTCTCGATTGAGACCCGGCAGGACACCATGCGTCCGTAGAGCTTCTCGAGCTTGGCGACGCGCTTTTTGATGTCTGACTCCAGCGCGTCCGAACTTTTCATGTTGTGAAATGTGATCTCGAGCGGAGTTTCCATTTCATTCCTCCACCGGCTTCAGGGCCTTCTTCTCCAGAACGCCTTGCCCACTGCCGGGGTTGCCCAGCCAGACCCGCTTACGCTGCAGCCATGTTTACAACAAATCGAGCGGGGTTTGCACCGTCTGTCGCATGCGATCCCACAGTCGCTGAACCTTTGCCAGGCGCTCCGCCCGGATGGCTTCCCGTTTCTCAAGCGCGTTCCAGATCGCGCTTCCAAGAGCCTCCTCGGTCTGGTCTGAGCGCAGCTGCGAAACCAGTTCCATCAGCGCCAATTCGGGGCTGATTTCGCCGGCGGCACAGCGTGCCAGCGGCTCCGGAATAAACTCAGGGATCAGCGCGCCCCGCGCGCCGGATGCAGCGGCCTCGTTCACCAAGCGGTAGGATTCCGGATTGCGGCGCCACGCTTCATGGCCGCACAACGCTGCATGGAACGGCTTTGTTCCGGATGCACGGGGAACGTGAACTCCCGCTGCACAGCTCTCGTCAGTTGTCCGGCTTCTCGAAGTCGAGCCCGAGCGCATTCAACACGCGGGCATGCATGTTGTAGGCACCGGTCAGCACCGTCAGTTCAACCAGTTGGCGCTCGTCAAAGAGCGCCGCCGCCTCCGCCATGGCTGCGTCAGACGCGATGTTCGCCGTCACCACGTCCACATAGGCCAGCGCTGCGCGTTCGCGATCGCTGAACAGGTTCGAGTCGCGCCAATTCGCAAGAGCCTCACACTCGGCCAGACTGACGCCTTCGGCTTCGGCAAGCTTCGGAACATGCTGCCTCAGGATGTATGGGGCGTGGCAAAGATGCGCGACGCGGATGATCACAAGCTCGCGCAGCCGGCCATCGAGTTCGGTCTGCCAACGCACGGCATTGTTGAGCCCGAACCACGCCTCCGCTATTGCTGGACTGTGCAGAAGCAGCCGGTAAATATTGATCAACCGGCCGCGGCGGGCACCACGAATTCGAGTGATCAATTCCGAGAGTTCTGGATGATTTTCTTCTCCGACAAGGCTCACGCGCGCCATGGCTGTCCCTAATCTGCGCATCGCGGTCGAATTCGACCACTTCCTCCGCATTCTTGCCGTGATACTCGATCCCGAGACCTCCGGCGAGCAGCGGTCTGCCGTGGCTGATTTCTTCGCGCATGACATCCCGGATTTTGCCGGCCGGTGCGAACATTTCCGAAGCAGCATCCCGGGCCTTTACCCGGCAGAAGTCCGCTTTGCCGGGACCAAGACCGAATTGCACGCGCTGTTGCCCGATTGCGATGTGCTGGTTGTGGAATCGCTGCCACTGGATGAAAGCGCCGTGGCCGCCATGAAGCCCGGCGCGATCGTGCTGAAATTTGGCGCGCTCACATCCAATATTGATCTGGCCGCCTGTGCAAAGCGGCGGATTCCCGTATTGAAGCTGCCGCGCAAGGTGAACGCCGCGGTGGCGGAACACGCTTTCTCGTTGATGGCGGCGCTCGCGCGGGAGATCGCTGTCTATAACGGTGCGGTCACGGCGGAATTCTGGCAAGGTCAAAATCAACCGATCCGCACCTATGATTACCGTTACACCGGCGCATCGAATTTCGCGCGCATTCCGCATCTTCATACGCTCGCCGGCGCGACCTTGGGGATCGTCGGGTTGGGCGAGGTGGGGCGGGAGATTGCGCGCCGCGCCAGTGCCTTTGGCATGAGCATTCTTTATCACCAGCGCACGCGGGCCGCGGCCCTGGATGAACTGGAACTGGGAGTGCGCTTCAGCGCGCTCTCAGACCTGATGACCCAATCCGATTTCGTGATTGTGCAACTGCCGCTGAATGACTCGACGCGCGGCATCATCGGCCGCAGGGAACTTGAGGCGCTGAAACCTGGCGCCATGCTGATCAACACCGCCCGAGCCGCGCTGATGGACCGCGAATCACTTCTGTGGGCACTCGAATCCGGGCGTCTGGGCGGGCTTGCGATGGATACCGGCTATCAGGAACCCTGGCCCCAGGACGATCCACTGCTGCGCTTTTCGGGCAAGAACGTGATTTTCATGCCTCACACGGCCATTGGCGACAGGGAGATCGGCCTGTCCGATCTGGAAGAGCTCTGCCGGAAAATCTGGCTTCTGCTCGACAGCCGCAGAACCGCCCGACGAAACTGATTTTTCCCCCGCGGGGGGG
>JANWHR010000073.1 GCA_025450355.1 Micropepsaceae bacterium | reverse complement strand
GTGCGCGGAATTGGCGTCGCCGTCAGCGTCAGTACATGCACGTCGGCCCGTAATGCCTTCAGCCTTTCCTTGTGCCCCACACCGAAATGCTGTTCCTCGTCGATGACCATGAGGCCGAGATGCCGGAACGAAATCGTTTTGGCCAGCAATGCATGCGTCCCGATGACGAGATCGATTTTGCCCTCCGCGAGACCCTTGCGAATCTCCTTTGCCTCCTTTGCCGGAACAAAACGGGACAGTTGCGCAATGCGAACCGGTAATCCGCCGAAGCGTTCGCGGAACGTGCGGTAATGCTGCCGCGCCAGCAGAGTGGTTGGCACCACGACAGCAACCTGGTTCCCTGACATCGTGGCGAGGAATGCCGCGCGCAGCGCCACTTCGGTTTTCCCGAAACCGACGTCGCCGCAGACGAGGCGATCCATGGGCCGGCCCCTGGTCAGATCCTCTACGACATCCGCAATTGCGCGCTCCTGGTCTTCTGTCTCCAGATAGGGAAACCGGGCGCAGAATTCGTCATAAATCCCGCGCGGCAATTCCATCGGCGGCATTTCCTTTAGGGCGCGCGCCGCGGCGATGCGGATCAATTCGGCGGCCATCTCGCGGATGCGCGCCTTCATCCGCGCCTTGCGGTGCTGCCAGCCGGCGCCGCCGAGCCTGTCCAGCTGCACGCCGGATTCTTCCGATCCAAAGCGCGTCAGCAGTTCGATGTTTTCGACCGGCAAGAACAGCTTCCCGCCGTCATATTGGAGCTCAAGACAATCATGCGGCGCGTTCTGCACTTCGATCGTCTTCAGTCCCAGATAGCGGCCAACGCCGTGCTCGATATGAGTGACCAGATCACCCGCGGTCAGGGCGGAGGCTTCCTGGAGGAAATGCTGTGACCGCCGGGCGCGGCCGCGCGGCCGCACCATACGGTCGCCGAGGATGTCCTCCTCGGGGATCAGCACGAAATCCGGCGCTTCAAAGCCGTGATCGATTTGCAGCACGGCGATCGCGACCGCGCGCTCGTGCAATCGCAATGCTTCACGCCAGTCGTTCACGCGCTTCAGTGCGGTGATGCCATGGTCGGACAGCACGCCCCCCATGCGCTCGACCGAACCTTCGCTCCAGCAGCCGACCAGCACGCGCCGCCCCGATGTCTGAATCTGCGCAATATGGCCAACGGCGGCTTCGAAGACATTGATGCGTCCGGTCTCCTGCGCACGGTTCTCCTGGGCGCGCTCGGGTGCGAAGTCCCTCCCCGGCATACCCCCGGCGTCAATGGATTTCATCGAATCGGGTGCTTTGAACGGCGACAACACGCGGACATTTCTTTTGGCAAGTGCCGCGTCCCACTCGCGCGCACTCAAGTACAGATCTTCGGGCTTCAGCGGTTTGTACGGGGCGGAAAGTGTTTCACCCGTGTTGCCTGACCGCATCGATTCGCGCGTCGCGTAGTAGTCGCCAACCAGTTCAATTCGCGCGTCTTTGGCTTCCTCCACATTGGGCGAAAGAAATATCTGCGCCGGCCCCACGTAATCGAACAGACTGTCCAGCGCCGGGTAGAACAGCGGCAGCCAGTGCTCCATCCCGGCATGCTTCCGGCCTGCGCTGACCGCCTCGTAGAGCGGATCTTCATCCGTAACCGCGCCAAAGCGCGCGACATAATTGCTGCGAAAGCGGCTGATCGAATCCGGGTCGAGCGGAGCTTCGCTCGCAGGCAAAAGCACGATCGCCTGTTCAGAACCGGTGGTAAGCTGGGATTCTGCATCAAACCGGCGAATGCTCTCGAGTTCCGGACCGAAAAAATCCAGCCTCAGAGGTTCGTCCTGTCCGGGTGGCCACAGGTCCACGATGCCGCCGCGCACGGCGAATTCACCCGGTTCGCGAACCGTCCCGGTGTTCGAATACGCGTTTCGAACCAGGAATTGCATGAGGAGGCCGCGGTCCACCTCCTTGCCTGCGCGGGCCATGAAACTGGATTCAGCAACGACCTGCCGTGGGGGAACCCGCTGCAAAACTGCGTTAACCGTGGTCACCAAAAGTCCGGCGCCCGGGTTTTCTCCGCGGCCAGCCAACGCCGCCAGGGTCGCAAGTCTGCGGCTTTCAATATCCGCACGTGGCGAGACACGGTCGTAGGGAAGGCAATCCCAGGCGGGAAAATCGAGCACCGTCAGCTCCGGCGCGAAGAATCCCGCTGCTTCACGCGCAATGGCTGCACGCGCGTCATCCGCAGCGACAAAGACGGCCAGCGCCTTCATTCGCAATGCAGCTTCGGCGGCGAGATATGAATCATAGCCCTGCGGCGCGCCGGAAACCGTAATGCGTGCCTTCGCGCGGGCTATGGCAGTCAGTCGTTCCACTGTGGCTGAATCAAAAAATCAGGTTGGCGCGATAGGAACAGAGCCGGGCGAAAACATCATCGTCATACGCAGTTGGCACCCGCTCGTGTCCCATGATCCAGGCAAAAATCTGCCAGTCCGGCACAGAGAGCAGCGCTTCAAAGCGCTCCAGTTCATGCGCGTCGAGGCGTTCCAGGTGCGCACCCGCGAACGCCGCAAAAATCAGGTCCAGTTCCCTGAAGCCGCGCCTCTGCGCACGAAACAGTGCCTTTTTGCGCCGGATTTCCAACTCGGTCAGATCCATCATGGGGCGATGTATATAGCGCGGAAACCCGATTGTGCCATGGTGAAGGCGGGGCGCCCTTTCCGCCGGCGCGATCATGCAGACCGCCCTGTCGCGGAAGCGGCGCAGGGCGATACGATGGCGCGCATGCGGCCTGCGATTCTCAACCCGCTGTTTGCGGATGCGATCACCCTTACCGGCATTGGATCGAAAGTCGCCAAACTGCTGGCCGGGGCACTGGGGACCACGCCGGTACAACCCCGCGTGAAAGATCTGGTGCTCCATCTGCCTGCGAATGTGGTCGATCGCAGTTATCGTCCAAATCTCCAACGTGCCGAGGCAGGGCGGATCGCCACCGTCGCCGTCAACATTCTCGAATACCTGCCGCGACGGTCTCCCCGGCAGCCATTCCGCGTTTTGGCGGCGGACGACACGGCCGCCATGGAGGTGGTGTTCTTCACCGGAAACCCGGAGCGCATCAAGGCACGGCTGCCGCTAAAATCCCGGCGTCTGATTTCCGGCAGGATTGATCGCTTTTCCGAGCGGCTGCAAATGATCCACCCGGACTACATTGTGGCGGCCGAGGATGAAGCCGGCGTTCCGGAATTCGACGTCGTGTACCGGACAACGGAGGGCTTGCCGCCGCGTTCACTGCAAAAGCTGATCGGGCGCGCGCTGGAACGCGTCGCCGAATTTCCGGAGTGGCAGGACAGTGCCTGGCGCGAACTCAACCACTGGAATGATTTCCGAACCGCACTGTTCACCGCGCACGGGCCGCGTACTGAATCCGAATTGTCGCCGGTCAGTCCGGCGCGGAAGCGGCTTGCCTACGATGAACTGCTGGCGAGCCAACTCGCGCTGGCGCTGATCCGAAACAGAATGCGAAGCCGCCCCGGCCGCGCACTCAAGGCCGAGGGTGTTTTGCGTGGCAAAGCCATTGCCGCCCTGCCCTATCGCCTGACCGAAACCCAACGGTCGGCCATCTCTGAGATCACGGCTGCGATGGAAGATGGCAGCCGCATGTTGCAGCTCCTGCAGGGCGATGTGGGATCCGGAAAAACGGTGGTTGCAATGGCGGCGCTCCTGAACGCGGTGGAGGCAGGCTGTCAGGGCGCGCTGATGGCGCCCACGGAAATCCTGGCGCGGCAGCACCTCGCATCCCTGGCGCCAATGGCGGATGCCGCCGGTGTTCGAATCGCATTACTCACGGGCCGTGAGCGTGGCGGGGCGCGCGACGCGCTGCTTGCCCGCGTCGGCGCGGGCACGATCGACATTCTGATTGGCACGCATGCGATCTTTTACGATCAAGTCCAGTTCCGCGATCTGGGCCTTGCTGTTGTGGATGAGCAGCACCGGTTTGGCGTCCATCAACGCATGCAGCTTCAGGGCAAGGGCGATATCCCGGCCGATGTCCTGGTGATGACCGCAACGCCCATTCCGCGCACGCTGCAACTCACCGCCTATGGTGACATGCAGGTGTCGCGGCTGACGTCAAAACCTGCCGGACGCAAACCCGTCGCGACACGTGCCATTCCGCTGTCACGGATTGACGAGGTGATCGCCGGACTCAAACGCGCCATCGCAAAAGATCAGCGCTGCTTCTGGATTTGTCCCCTGGTTCAGGAATCGGAAGTCCTGGACCTGGCGGCGGCGGAACAACGTGCCGCTTCATTGCGCAAAATCTTCGGCTCTCGCGTCGGGCTCGTTCATGGAAAGCTGAAAGCCGCTGAGCGTGACGCGGCGATGCGCTCCTTCGCAAGCGGCGAAACGCGCATCCTTGTTGCAACAACAGTGATCGAAGTGGGCGTGGACATTCCCCAGGCGGCGATCATGGCGATTGAACATGCGGAGCGGTTTGGGCTGGCGCAGTTGCATCAGCTACGGGGGCGCGTCGGTCGCGGAACCAGCGCTGCGACATGCTTGCTGATTTATCAGGAACCGCTTGGCGCCATGGCCAAAGAAAGGCTCTCCATCCTGCGCCGCACCGAAGATGGTTTTGTCATCGCCGAAGAGGATTTGCGCCTGCGCGGTGCCGGCGAAGTCCTGGGCACAAAACAGAGCGGACTTCCCGATTTTCACTTTGCCGATCTCGCGGCGCATCAGGAATTGCTGGTCGCGGCCAGTGACGACGCGCGGATCCTATTGGAACGCGATCCGGAGTTGATCTCGGCGCGTGGCAGGGCCTTGCGAGTCCTGCTCTATCTCTTCGGGCGCGACGAGGCGGTGCGCTATTTGCGCGCGGGGTAGCAAAGTTCCTTCTTGAAACGGGGCCGCGCACGGGCCACAAAATGCCCCGATACAGGCCGGGGGCACACATGAAAATAGCAATGTTGGGAACGGGTTACGTCGGGCTCGTGTCCGGCGCCTGTTTCTCCGAGTTCGGCCATCATGTGGTCTGCGTGGACAAGGACGAAGCCAAAATCGAGGCGCTGAAAGCCGGCCGTATTCCGATCTACGAGCCCGGCCTGGCCGAGGTCGTGGCTGACAATGTGCGCGCCGGCAGACTCTCGTTCACCATGGAAGTCGAAAGCAGCGTGCGGGAGGCCGACGCCGTGTTCATCGCTGTTGGGACTCCATCGCGACGCGGCGACGGCCATGCCGATCTTTCCTATGTGTTCGCGGCGGCAGAAGAGATCGCGGCGGCGCTGGACGGCTACACCGTCGGCATAACAAAATCGACCGTCCCCGTCGGGACCGGACATAAAATCGGCGAGCGCATACGCCAAATTCGTCCGGATGCCGACTTTGACGTCTGTTCGAATCCCGAATTCCTGCGCGAAGGGTCGGCAATTGAGGATTTCCGCCGGCCTGATCGTGTGGTCTGCGGAATCGCGAGCGAGAGGCCGCGTTCCGTGCTTCGGGAGCTGTACCGGCCGCTTTACCTGAACGAGACGCCGATCCTGTTCACGTCTCGGGAGACGGCCGAATTGATCAAATACGCAGCCAACGCATTTCTTGCCACCAAAATCACCTTCATCAATGAGATCGCCGACATCTGCGAGCGGGTCGGTGCAAATGTGCAGGACGTCGCACGCGGAATTGGCCTGGACGGGCGGATCGGCCCGAAATTCCTGCACGCCGGCCCCGGCTACGGCGGTTCATGCTTTCCGAAGGACACCGTCGCGTTGCTTCGCACAGCGGAGGAAGCGGGCGCGCCGTCGCGGCTTGTAGAAGCCGTCTCGTCCGTGAACGAAGAACGCAAGAGGCGCATGGCGGAAAAGATTGCCACCGCATTTGGCGGCGTATCCGGCAAAACCATTGCCGTGCTGGGGCTGACATTCAAGCCGAACACAGATGATATGCGGGAAGCCCCGAGTCTCGTCATCATTCCGGAACTGGTCAATCGGGGAGCCATCATTCATGCCTATGATCCGGAAGGAATGCGGGAAGCAAAGAGCCTGCTCGACATCAAGGTTTTTGCGGATGCCTATGAGGCGGCCGGTGGGGCGGATGGAGTGGTGATCCTGACCGAATGGAACGAATTCCGCGCGCTCGATCTGAATAAAATGAAGGAGCTTCTCAGGCGCCCATTGATGGTGGACCTTCGAAATATCTATCGGCCCGAGGAGATGACCAGAGCGGGTTTCGAATACGTCAGCATCGGCCGTCCTGCCGTAGGAGATGGAGCCGGTGCCTGATAACGCCGTCCCCACTGCGTCTGCATGAGATATGGACCACGGCGCGCCCCATGTGCCATGCTCGCGCGCTCATCAAACTTGTAACCTGTTGATATTATTGAGATGCTCCCTTCCATGACACAGAACCGCCATGCCCGCGATGCGCATTCGTAAAGCCGTATTCCCAGTCGCTGGCATGGGAACGCGCTTTCTCCCCGCCACCAAGGCAATTCCCAAAGAAATGCTCCCGGTCGTGGACAAGCCGGTGATCCAGTACGGGGTTGAGGAGGCGCGGGAAGCAGGAATCGAGCAATTCATTTTCGTAACCGGCCGTGGGAAGCACGTAATCGAAGATCATTTTGATCACGCTTACGAGCTGGAGGCGCTGCTCACGGCCAGGGAAAAGACCAGGGAACTCCATAGCCTGTTGGAAAGCCTTCCAAATACCGGCTCCGTCTCATTTACGCGGCAACAGAAGCCCCTTGGCCTCGGTCATGCGGTGCTTTGCGCGCAACATCTTGTGGGCAATGAACCTTTTGCGGTCGTTCTGCCGGACGACCTGATGGTTGGACAGCCCGGAGCGCTCAGGCAGATGGTTGATGCCTGGCGCGTCATAGGCGGCGGTGTTGTAGTCGCAGCCGAAGAAAAACCGCGCGAAGAGACGCAGCGATATGGCGTGATTGCGCCGGGCGTCAGCCGGGGAGCGGTGACCGAGGTGCTGGGTTTGGTTGAAAAGCCGAAACCATCGGCAGCGCCGTCCAACCTGTGCATCATCGGCCGGTACATTCTGCCGCCCGAAATCTTCGCGGAACTGGAACGCCGCGAGCGTGGGGCAGGCAATGAGATTCAGCTCACCGACGCCATGGCCCGGCTTTTGGGAAAGATGCCGTTCCATGCGGTGACGACCACTTGCGCCCGCTATGATTGCGGCGACAAGGTCGGTTTTTTGCAGGCCAATTTGGCTGTAGGGCTTGCGCGGCAGGACATCGCGCCAGCCCTGAAAAGGATCGTCCGGGCGTTGGACGTCGGCGATTAAACGCCGGATTTCGGGGACCTGAATCTCCAGGCGCGGCAATCCGTTTCCAAATTCTTAACCGACATTCCGCTATTCCTGCGGGGGTCCCGGAAACCCCATGTCGCTCCCAGGAGCGCATTTTCCGGGCTTGGTAAAATTTGCGCATTTTTGCCGGATGGCGGAAGCGCAAGAGAACCTGGAGCCGATGCAGCCGGTGTCCACCTTGGCGGAAACGGGCCAACCGCAGTTCGAACTGGACTTTTACCGGCTCCAGTTCCGGGATCCGCGCGCCGAGCGTATGTATCAACGGGACGCGCACGCCGAATCAATAGACTTCATTCGCACTTATTTCGTTGCCGGAACTCTGCTGTATCTCCTGTTTGGAGCCCTTGACCGGTTGCTGGGCGGGCCGGCGCAGTTTTTTCTGCTGGCAATCCGGATAGGGTTCGTGGCGCCAAGTCTGCTCGGCATATACGCGCTCTCCTATCATCGGGAATTTCAGCGGCGGATGCAGCTCTGGCTTGCGATGGCCATGCTCGTTTCGGGCATGGGCATCATCGCAATGACCGCGATCATGGGGCCGCCGTTCAACAGCCTCTACTACGCAGGCCTCATCGTCGTCGCCAGCTATTGCAGCAGCTTCATCCGCCTGAAATTCCGCTATTCGGCAGTGATCTCGGTGTGGTTGTTCGTCTGCTATCAATTGATCGGACTTTGGATCAATCCAATTCCGCTGCCGATCTTCATCTCGAACGATTTCTTTCTGGGTATGGCCATCATCATCGGCCTCTTTGCCGCGTACATCCAGGAAATGTACATGCGCAGGGCCTATCTCGCGCAAAAGATCGTAGAAGAGAAAAACTTTCTGGTCTCGGAAGCGTTGGCCGAAGCGATGCGTGCGAACAAATCCAAGGGCGAATTCCTCGCCACCATGAGTCACGAACTCCGCACACCACTCAACGCGATCATAGGGTTCTCGGACATAATCCGGCGCGAGCTGTTTGGATCGATCCGTAATGAAAAATACACGGAATATGCCCGTGACATTCACGACAGCGGCGCACATCTGCTTGCGATCATCAATGATATTCTGGACCTGGCAAAAGCAGAATCCGGAAAACTGGAACTCACCGAACGCGAGTTCGATCTCGCGGAGACGATGCGCGCCTGCATCCGCATGTGCCAGATGCGGGCGGACGAGAGCGGCGTCCGGCTGGACGTTGCCGGCGTGCAGCGGGAAATCCGGATCGTCGCAGACGAGAGGCTGGTGTTGCAGATTTTCTCAAATCTGATCACCAATGCGATAAAATTTACCACGGAGGGTGGCGCCATTCACGTTCAGGTCTCGGCCCATTTCACAAAGGGCATTACGGTCCGGATTTCGGATACCGGAATCGGAATCGCACCCGAAAACATGGAACGCGTATTGCGGCCGTTCGAACAGGTGGAGGCCACCTATTCGCGACGGCACGGCGGATTGGGTCTGGGCCTGCCCTACGCGAAACGGCTTACCGAACTCCACGGCGGTTCATTGGAAATCGAAAGCCATGTCGGTCAGGGCACGTGCGTCACCGTACGGATACCCGCGTGGCGCCTGACGCGGGCGCTGGATGAACTGGAGAGCGCGTAAAGTTCGCTCTATCGCCTCACGCGCCCCCAACGGTTAGTGTTCCGGCTGCTTCCGTATTTCCAGATAGGCAATGTTGCCGAAGGGATCCGTAAAAACCGAGGCTCGGCAGCCGGGCAAGGCCGATCTCGCTGCCCCCAGGAGCTCAAATTCGTTTCTCAGCACGAGCGACCAGTTCATAAATCCTTCCATAAAACCGCGCCCGTGATTTTGTCTTGTAAAGTTACTCAGGCAAAGAAGCCCATTCGGCAGGAGACGTTTATAAAGTTGTGCGATCAGGAACTCGAGCGTCGCATCGGACAAATAGTCGGAAAGACCAGCCGCATAGATGAGATGAAAACCGCCGTTGAGCTTTAACCTCGAAATCGCAATTGCCGGCGATGCGATCACGTTCAGATTAAACGACGGATAGCTGCGTTTGCATTCGTCCAGCGAGGCCCGATCCGAATCGACTGCATGGAATTCGAGGTTCCGTTCATCGCCTGTGCCAGCGATTTCATCCAATTCCCGCATGTGGCCGCTCGCGACAGACAACACCCTTCCGGCGTTGGTCCGCTTTGCGATCGCAAGGATGTGGCGAGTCAGATAGTCTCGCCGCCAGAGGACACTCTTTGCATTGGGGAGTTCGGTCGTTGCCCTGTGAACCACCTGACCGGTCTCGGACATCCCGATCAGTGATGGCCTGTAAATGTAGTCGAGCATCACCGCGTCGCCAGCGTATCCCCGGGGCTTTTCATAGGCCCGCCGGGAATACGGGTCCTCAAGGATAATCTGCGCGAGGAGGTGAGACTGGCAAATCGTCCTGAATTCCGGCAACTGATCTTCGGCCAGGGCCAGATCGTGAATTTTGCCCAATTGCCAGGCCAGCCGGTCGATGGAATTCACATCCGGAGCACGATAGAAATCATCAAGGCCACTATCAAGCGCATGTTGCAGCGCAAAGCGCCAATCCGGATCATGATCGCGCCGCCCATAATCGGCTTTGTCGGCAACCGCAGTTTGACCTCGCGACTCCGCGGCCCAGGCCCCGTACATTTTTGTCATTGACCACCCCCTGACAATCCGCTCCTGCACGCTCCGGCACAGCTTGCGGAATAGGATAAATTTACAAAGCGGACGCTGAATGAGGTCCGGCTCCGGCGACGGCGTTCTGGCGCCCCCTGCTTGCGATTGAGGGGGACCGCAAAACCGCCCGGACTGACGTGGTTATCCGTGTACCGGGACGAACCGGTACGGACCTCTGATCGAGGATTTTGAAACAACTTCCGCGTGTTATCGCGTGTGGCGCGGACCACAAATTCGCGGCCACGCGACTCCTTCAGCTCCTGATACGCGAGCATTACGCCCCCTACACGTTACGCTACGCCTACTCCGGGATTTCTCACGCAGACCCGGGCACGACGCTGCCCCGCAATGCCCCCCAGGGCGGCGGGAATGGTTAACAAAACGTTAACATATCGTCAGTTTACGGCTTAAGTCAAGCGGTTTCGTCAGCATGCGATCTAAATATACGTAAGCTGTTGATTTCCGGACAGAACCTTACCGCTCCAACCATTCCAGGCTTGTTGGAATTAGTTCGCCGCTTCGCCGTCGGGATCGGCAGGCTTGAGGACAACGGATTCACCGCATCCGCAAGCTTCTGTCTGATTGGGGTTTTTAAAGACAAACCGCGTTGCCAGCCGGTCGCGCACATAATCCATCTCGGTGCCTATCAGAAACATGACGGCCTTGGGATCGATCAGTACCCTGACACCCTTGTCTTCAATCACCTCATCCAGTGCGTTCTGGGTTTCCGCATAATCCATCGTGTAAGTCATTCCGGCGCAACCGCCATTCCTGACTCCCACTCTGACGCCGATGTAGCGGCCCGCTGAACTTTCCAGAATCTGATGGATTCGCGCCGCTGCGGCGTCGGTCAGGCGCAGCACTTTCGGCCGTTCGCGGCGGCGGCGTGTGGTAGCGGTGTCTTGTGCAGCTGTCATGGCGCGATTCAGAACATGTTCAGTTCGAGTTTCGCTTCTTCCGACATGCGGTCGGGCGTCCATGGCGGATCGAAGGTCATATTTACCATGACCTCGCCCACGCCTGGCACAGCCAAAAGCGCATTTCTCACCATCTCCGGCATCTCACCGGCCACCGGACAGCCGGGCGCCGTCAACGTCATATCTACGGTGACGTCTCGGCTGTCCGAAACATCCAGTTTGTAGATCAGGCCGAGTTCATAAATGTCCACAGGAATTTCCGGATCATAAACGGACTTCAGCGCCGCGATCAGTTCGTGCCCAAACGTTTCGAGTTCCTCGCCGGACATCGCAGAGGCGGGGTTGTTTGCCGGTTCGGCCATTGCTGTTGCGTTACTCATTCGGTTTTTGCCCCGCCTTTATGCTCCAGCGCGGCTTTCATGGCGTGCCAGGCGAGCGTTGCGCATTTCACCCGCATCGGAAATGCCGAAACGCCTGCCATGACTTGAAGATGCTCGCGATCGGATGGTTCCAGATCTGTCGTGTCCTCGCCTTTCACCAGCGCGAGAAATCCGCCCATCAGCCGTTCGGCTTCCGCCACCGTACGCCCCTTCAGCAATTGCGTCATCAGCGATGCCGAGGCAACGGAGATCGCACATCCACGCCCGTCGAAGCTGACGTCCTGAATGCGTCCCGCGGAATCAATCTGCATAAAGATTTTGACCCGGTCGCCACACAGCGGATTATGCCCTTCCGCCATATTGGTGTGCGCAGCGAGCGCGCCAAAATGGCGGGGGTGCCGCGAATGATCCAGGATCACTTCCTGGTAGAGTTCGCGCAATGAGTCATCCATTGTCAAATACCCGGCGCGCCTGCACCACGGCATGGATCAGTGCATCCACTTCCTCGGCCGTGTTGTACAGCGCAAAAGAGGCGCGCGCGGTTCCCATCACGTCGAATCGGCGCATCAGGGGCTGAGCACAATGGTGACCTCCTCGCACGGCCACACCTTCGGAATCGAGAATCGTCGCAAGGTCGTGCGGATGAATACCGGTCGCTTCAAACGAGATGATCGGTCCCTTTGCGGGCGCCTCCCCGATGATCCGGATGCCGTTCAACTCCTTCAGTTTTCTTGTCGCGGCCGCGGTCAGCGCGTGTTCGTGCAGGCTAATGCGTTCACGCCCGACCGTATCGATGTAATCGAGGGCCGCGGCCAGACCGACAGCCTGAATGATTGGGGGCGTACCCGCCTCAAAGCGCATCGGCGGATCGGCGTAAGTGATGCTTTCCTGCGTCACTTCGCGAATCATTTCACCGCCGCCGAGCCACGGCCGCATCGCTTTGAGATGATCCCGTTTGCCATACAGCGCGCCAATGCCGGTCGGGCCATAAAGCTTGTGCCCCGTAATGGCGTAAAAATCGACATCGAGCTCCTGCACGTCCACCTGCGCGTGAACCGCCGCCTGGCAGCCATCCGCAAGAACCGCCACCCCTTTCGAATGCGCCAGGCGCACGATCTCACGCAGATTGGTTTCCGTGCCGAGCACGTTCGACATGTGGGTGATCGCGACCAGCTTTGTGCGCGGTGACAGCGCGCGCGCAATATCCCCGGGATCGAGTTCCCCGTAGCCGGAGACGTCCACCCATTTCAGAACCGCGCCCTGGCGCTCCCGCAAGAAATGCCACGGCACGATGTTCGAGTGGTGCTCCATCACGCTGAGGACGATTTCGTCCCCCGGCTGAATGCGCGGCGCAAGCCAGGACGAAGCGACCATGTTGATCGCCTCCGTCCCTCCCCGGGTGAAAACGATTTCGTCATGATGCGCGGCGTTGAGGAAGCGGCGGACCCGGTCGCGCGCGCTTTCATAGGCTTCCGTGGCGGCGCTGGAGAGAAAATGCACGCCGCGGTGCACATTCGCATATTCGCGCGTGACGAATTTCTCCACAGCATCAATGACGGGCGCCGGCTTTTGCGCCGATGCCGCATTGTCGAGATAGACCAGCGGTTTCCCGTTCACTCTCGTCGCGAGAATCGGAAAATCCCGGCGCAACGCGGCGGCATCGTAAACCGGATCTTTGCTGACTGGTTGCGGAATCATCGGGATGCTTTTGCGGCTTTCGTCAGCGCCCCCTCCAGCTCCTGCCAGAGTGAATCACGGATTGCCTCATTTCCGAAACCTTCGACCGCCTCGGCCAAAAACGCCCGGATCAGCAGCCGTTTTGCTTCTTCTTCCGGAATTCCGCGTGAGCGCAGATAGAACAACGCATCTTCATCCAGGGCGCCAATTGCCGTTCCGTGGCCGCACAACACATCGTCGGCAAAAATCTCCAGTTCCGGCTTCGCGTCCACCTCGGCCCGTGGCGACAGCAACAGCGCTTTGAACAGCTGGTGCGAATCGGATTTGACAGAACCTTCCCGAACGATGACCCGGCCCTGATTGACCACCCGGCCATGTCCGCCGGCCACATTCTTGAACAATTGCCGGCTGCGGGTGTTTGGGCTGGCGTGATCGATCACCGAAGTAATATCGGCGATTCCCGTGTCAACCGCCGCGACATGGTGAAGAGCGGCTTCGCTGCGGTCGCCGGTCAGGCGAATGTTGATGTCCAGTCGCGAAGCCCTCGCGCCGAGCGCAGCATAGCAGGCGCGGTATTGCGAATCCCGCCGCAGCATCGCGCCAAGGCTCGTGACATGGACTGCGTCCGCCGCATCTTTCTGCAACCGGATATGTTCCAGCCGGGAATTGGCGTTGAGAATCAGTTCCACTCCGATGTTGCGCAGGCTCCCGCTGGATGTTTCGCCGGTGTGGCTTTCGAGCAGACGCACCGATACGCCACTCTCCACGAGCAGAAGGACACGGCAGTGACTGACGCATGGACGCAGAGACGCGCCATTGGAGAAATGCAGCGCGAGGGAGTTATCTCGCCGGACACGAATCGCGACGCCACCGCGCATCAGGGCAAGCGACGCCGCGCCCATGGGCTGATCGGGCCCGCAGGCAAGAACGCCAAAATTTTCTCGCAACCAATCGGGCACTTCGCCGCGCAGAGCCGAGAGATCGACAATGTCGATGGCATCGTCGCTTGCGCAGCGGCTCAGGAATCCGTTGAACAGCCGCAGATGGTTCGATTCGTCCAGGAGAGGCGAAACCCGTTCGTCCGCGTCCCCCGATCCGGTTATCGGCAGCAGATCCGGTTCAAGCAGGTTGGCCAGATCGGTGTATTTCCACGCTTCAACGCGCCGGTTCGGCACGCCAATTGCCGTGAATGCCGTCATCGCAGCCCGGCGCCTGTCCTGCAGCCACTGCAATGCCCCACCCGGCAGCTCGACCTCACGACGGGCAAAATCATGACGGAACGCATCCGTGTGGCCGCCGATACTGCGTGCCAGAGCCGTCATGCCACCTCCACGACCGCTCCGTAGCCGCTCTTCTCCAGCTCGAGCGCAAGATCCGGTCCGCCGGATCTGACAATGCGGCCGCCAGCAAGCACGTGGACCCGATCGGGCACGATATAATCGAGCAGACGCTGATAATGCGTGATCACCAGAATTCCGCGATCCGGCGCGCGTTGCGCATTCACCCCGGACGCAACCAGGCGCAGGGCATCAATATCGAGCCCGGAATCGGTCTCATCGAGAATCGCGAGCCTCGGCTCAAACAGCGCCATCTGAAGAATTTCCATGCGCTTCTTTTCGCCGCCCGAGAAGCCCGCGTTCAGCGGACGTTTCAGCATGTCCTCCGGAATGTTGAGCGCGGCGGCATTTTGCCGAACCGATCTGAGCACCTGTACGGCGTCGAACTCCTGCTCGCCCCGCGCACGCCGCTGGGCGTTCAGCGCAACCTTCAAAAATGTCAGCGTGACGACCCCCGGGATTTCAACCGGATATTGCAGGGCAAGGAATACGCCAAGCGCCGCGCGACGGTCCGGCGAAAGCGCCGTCAGGTCATCACCGCGATAGAGCACCTGTCCGCGCGTGACTTCATAACCCTCGCGGCCCGCGAGCGTGTAGGACAGAGTGGATTTGCCAGACCCGTTCGGCCCCATGATGGCGTGCAATTCGCCCTCTGGAACGGAAAGCGTGATACCTTTCAGGATCTCCTTTCCCTGAACGGAAACGTGCAGATCATCAATCTCCAGCAGTTTCATCCAACGCTGCCTTCCAGGCTGATACCAACGAGTTTCTGCGCTTCAACGGCGAATTCCATCGGCAACTGCTGGAGTACCTCCCGGCAGAAACCATTGACGATCAGCGCCACCGCCTCTTCCTCGGGAATCCCGCGCGCCATTGCGTAAAACAGCTGATCGTCGGAAATTTTCGACGTTGTCGCTTCATGCTCGATTTTCGCAGACGGATTCCTGCCTTCGATATAAGGAACGGTGTGCGCGCCGCAATGCGGGCCGATCAGCAGGGAGTCGCACTGCGTATGATTGCGCGCGTTCTCCGCTTTGGCATGAACGCTGACGAGGCCGCGATAGGTGTTCTGCGCCCGCCCGGCGGAAATCCCCTTGGAAATGATCCGGGAGCGCGTATTCCGCCCGAGATGCAGCATTTTCGTTCCGGTATCCGCCTGCTGATAATTGTTGGTGATCGCGATGGAGTAAAATTCTCCGATCGAATCGTCGCCGCGCAGAATGCAGCTCGGATACTTCCAGGTGATCGCCGAACCGGTTTCCACCTGGGTCCATGAGATCTTCGAACCGCGGCCCCGGCAGTCGCCTCGTTTGGTTACGAAATTGTAGATCCCGCCCCGGCCGTTCTCATCGCCCGGATACCAGTTCTGCACGGTGGAATATTTGATTTCCGCACCGTCCAGCGCCACCAGTTCGACCACGGCCGCATGGAGCTGGTGCCGATCCCGTTTGGGCGCGGTGCAGCCTTCGAGGTAGCTGACATAGGAATTCTTGTCCGCGATAATCAGCGTACGTTCGAACTGACCCGTTTCCGAGGCATTGATCCGGAAATAGGTGGACAGCTCCATCGGGCAGCGCACGCCTTCCGGAACATAAACGAAGGAGCCGTCCGAGAATACCGCCGAGTTCAGCGTGGCGAAGAAATTGTCCGTCACAGGCACAACGCTGCCGAGATATTTCCGCACGAGGTCAGGATAATCCCGGATTGCCTCGGAAATCGGGCAGAAGATTACGCCGGCTTCGTTCAGCCGCCGCTTGAAAGTGGTCGCCACTGAAACGGAATCGAACACCGCATCCACCGCAACACCCGCGAGCAGCTTTTGCTCGGACAGGGGAATCCCGAGCTTCTGGTATGTCTCGATCAGTTTGGGATCGACGTCATCCAGGCTTGCCGGGCGGTCGGGCTGCGATTTGGGCGCCGCGTAGTAATACGCGTCCTGGTAATCGATGGGCGGGTAGTGCACGCGCGCCCACTTTGGTTCGCTCATCTGCCGCCATCTCTGGAATGCCGAAAGGCGCCATTCGAGCATCCACTCCGGCTCCTGCTTGCGCGCAGAGATGAAGCGTACGACCTCTTCGTTGAGGCCCTTCTCCGCGCGCACCATCTCGATCTCGGTGACAAAACCGTCTTTGTATTTCTCGCCGGCGAGTTCCGCGACGCGTTCGGAGGTGTCGTAAGCAGCAGTCATGCGGCCTCCCGGGCGGCGAGTGCGGCACGGCGCGCGAGCAACCGGCGCAGGCTGCCAACAATGGCGTCGACATCCTCCTCCCGGTTCGTCCAGCCAAAGCTGACGCGTATCGCACAGCGGGCGAGGTCTTCCGGGATGCGCATGGCCGCGAGAACATGCGAGGGTTTCACTTTTCCCGACGAGCACGCAGCGCCTGACGAGACCGCGATTCCATCAAGGTCGAGCGCAATCAGGGCCACTTCGGCCAGCAGGCCGGGGATTGCGAAATTGGAGGTGTTCGGCAACCGGGCCGCGCCCTCGCCGAAAATCAGGGCTTCCGGCGCGACACGTCTGAGTTCGCGTTCAAAGCGGTCGCGCAAAGCGCCTTCCAGGCTGGCCGCCTCATTGCTGATTGTCCCGGCCGCGGCGCCGAAGCCCGAAATCGCGGCGACATTTTCGGTACCGGCGCGACGGCCCAATTCCTGCCCACCGCCGGCGATCTGCGCGAAAAGTGGTGCGCCATGACGCACGATCAGGGCGCCCGCACCCTGCGGCCCACCCAGTTTGTGCGCGGAGAGGGAGATGTAGTCGGCTCCTGCGAAAGAGAAGGCCACGCGGCCAAGGGCCTGAATTGCATCCACGTGAATCAGCGCATCTGTCCCGCCATCCTGTTTCACGATCCGCGTGATCTCCGTCAGGTCCTGCAACACGCCGGTTTCATTATTTGCCGCCATGGCAGAGACCAGAACGCGACCCTTGCCGTGGATGAGCATCTCGCGCAACGCCGCAGTTTCCAGCGTTCCATCGCGCGAGACCGGAATTTCCTGGAGCCTCAAGCCTGGCGTGCAATCCGCAAGAGCGGCGGCATTGGCCCGAACGCTGTCGTGTTCGATCGCGGAAATCATCAGCCGCACGATGCGTTTGCCTGCTTCCGCGGCGCCCGTCACGGCGCCCCGCAACGCAAGCGCATTGGCCTCGCTACCCCCGCTGGTGAACACCACATCGGAACCATTGCAGCCGGCGAGGCGTGCGACGGAATCGCGCGCGCGCTCGATCCGCGCGCGGGCTTCACGGCCGCAACTGTGCACCGACGAAGCATTGCCGATCCGATCGAATGCTGCGGCCGCCGCAGAGCGCGCGGCCGGACGAATGGGCGAGCTTGCGTTATGATCCAGATAAATCATGCGCAAGCCGACAGCGTCTTCAACAAAGGCGCAGGAGCTGTCAGATGCGCGCGTCCGAGAACGCGATGCTCAACGACATCGGCCAGAGTCACCGATTCAAGAAACACGTCGATCTGGCGGCCGAGTTCTTCCCACAAATCATGCGTCAGACAGCGCGCCGAATGCGACAGGCAGCCCTTCGGGCTTCCCGTCCGGCAGCGCGTTACTTTTGTCGGCTCCTCAACCGCGTACATAATATCGGCGATTCGCGTTTCTTCAGCCGTATGGGCCAGCCGGTAGCCGCCCTTTGGGCCACGCGCGGCAGTCACAAGGCCGCCGCGGCGCAGCTTCGCAAACAACTGCTCGAGATAAAACAGGGAAATCTCCTGGCGCTCGGCAATCTCACACAGCGTGATGGAGCCGCCATCCGGAAGTTCTGCCGTTCGCCGCGCGAGATCGGCCATGGCCATGACCGCGTATCGGCCGCGTGCGCCCAGTTTCATCCTGCCTCTGCTCCAAGCGGGCTTTCGTTCCCGCAAAGCAGGCGGGATCGAATCATCAAAGAATTGCCATCCGGCACGTGCGATGTTGTAAGAAAGCGCCGGCCGGCATCGCGAAACTTGGCCGTGATATAAGATTCCCGACTTCCAGAGTCAAGAATAACGGTAGTGCGGGAGGAACAGGTTTTTCACAATGTTGCAGGCGCTTTTTGCTATTTTTCGTGAAGCTGCAACCGAATGTTGACTGTTTTGACCAGGTTTTATACGGAGCCCCTGCATGCCTGACATCATCCTTCCGGGCCCGGCAGGACGCATCGAAGCCCGATTTCAGCGGCAAAAGGCGCCAAATGCGCCAATGGCCCTGATCCTTCATTCGCATCCGCAATATGGCGGCACGATGAACAACCCGCTGGTGTATGAACTCTACCACAGGTTTCATAAGCTGGGCTGTACTGTGGTGCGGTTCAATTTCCGGGGCGTGGGGCGCAGTCAGGGGGCATTCGATAACGGGGCCGGCGAGCTTTCGGACGCGGCAGCGGTGCTGGACTGGATGAGCACCCTGTATCCCAATCCATCCTTTTGCTGGGTTGTTGGAATTTCGTTCGGCGCCTGGATTGGCATGCAACTGCTGATGCGGCGTCCGGAAATCACCGGATTTGTCTCCATCGCGCCACAAGCCAATCTCTACGATTTCGCATTTTTGGCCCCCTGCCCTGCTTCAGGCCTGTTTCTGCATGGGACAAATGATCAGGTTGTACCGGAGGCCGATGTACAGAAGCTGGTGGACCGCCTTTCCGCGCAGCGCGGAATCCGGATCACATACAAAAAAATCGAAGGCGCGAACCACTTCTTCGACAATTGCATGCCGGAAGTCGTAGAGATCGTGGCCGACTATGTGAAGAACCGGATGGAATCGCCCTATGGCGGGCGCTGACCATCGCGCATTGCCGGAGGACACGTAGCAAACTACACTTTCAGAATGCGTCATGGCGCCGCGCCGATTTTCCTGTTGCTGTCGGTGGTTCTGCCGGTCCTGCCCGGACCTGCGGAGGCGGCGGCCGGTGCTTCGTCTGCCAGCCGGGATCAGGAGTGGAGAGCCTGCAGCGGCTCCTCCGGGATCAGCGTTGAGGCGCAGATCGCGGCCTGCACGGCGCGAATCCAATCGGGCAACGAAAACCCCGGACAATTGTTCGAGGCCTGGTACAACCGCGCACTCGCACATTACCGTTCGGAACGGTTCGAACCGGCGCTGAACGATTATACGGAAGCGCTCCGCCTGAACGCCGGCGACGCCGATGCCTGGGCTGGGCGCGCCTTATCGGAATTCCACCTGAACCGCCCGGCGGATGCAGCGGCGGATTTCGGCCATGCCATCGAACTGAAGCCGCGCGATGCCAATCTCTATTATCAGCGCGGGACCGCATGGGCGGCACTGAACCGCTATGATGACGCGATTTCGGATCTGAACCGGGCGATTTCGCTCAAACACGATTTTGCGGAAGCGCTGTTCAATCGCGGCGGGATATTCTACGCGCGCCACGCCTTTGGTCAGGCCATTGCGGATTTTGATCAGTTCATCCGGTTGAAGCCCAGGGACGAGGCAGGGTTTGTGGCACGCGGCTTCGCACGCAATGCGTTTGGTGAACTGGATCGCGCGATCTCCGACTTTGATTCCGCCGTTCGTCTTGAGGCGGATGATCCGGTTTCGTTTTACGGCCGGGCACTGGCGAAGATCGGGCTTGAACGTTACGATGCGGCCCTTGCCGATCTCGATCAGGCGATCCGGCTGAAACCCGATTACTCGGAAGCGTTCCGCTACCGCGGCTTCGTGCTGGACCGCCAGGGCAAGAGCGAGGAGGCGCTGGCCGCCTATGGCCAGGCAATCCGGCTGAAACCGGATTATGGCGGCGCATTCGACAACCGTGGCTATGAATATCTGAAGCGCGGCGAATATGACCTGGCGCTGTCGGACCTGACGCGCGCGATCCAGCTCGACCCGGACCTTGCCGAGGCCTTTCACTATCGCGGCTATGTTTACCTGAAAGTCCAAAAGGACGAGGCCGCGATCGCGGATTACGACCAGGTGATCAAACTCAATCCAGGCAATTCGAACGCATTGCTCGGCCGCGGTTTCGATTATTTTCGCAGCGGGAGATATGACTTGGCGATTGCGGATTTTAACGAAGTCATCGGCCTTGAACCCGAGCCGAACGCCTTTCTCAACCGGGGCAGCGCGCATTTCAAACGCGGTGAATTTGCACTGGCGCGGGCCGACTTCACGCAGGCGATCGCGCTAAAGCCGAACTTTCCGGAGGCCTATTTCAACCGCGGAACCGCGGCGGCCGCGAGTCATGACTTCTCCCAGGCGGCAGCTGATTTCGGAAAGGCCATCGAACTCAATCCGAATTACGTCCAAGCCTATTACAGCCGCGGAAGCGCTTATGACGAAGACGGCCAATACCGCCTTGCGATCGAGGATTTCGGTGACGTTCTGGAACGCGAACCGGCGAATTATGGAGCCTACGCGAACCGCTGCTGGAGTCGCGCCGTTCTGGGCCAGGACACCGAAGGCGCGATGGCGGACTGCAATCACGCGCTGAAACTGTCAGACTCCGGACCAGAGGCCCTGGACGCGCGCGGCTTCCTCGAGTTGAAGACAGGCAAATATGCCGGCGCAGTCAGCGATTACGGGCTGGCGCTGCGAAAAGATGCGCAGCGCGCCAGTGCTCTGTATGGCCGGGCCATCGCGGAATCGCGCCTTGGTGATGATGCGAAAGCGCAGGCGGACTTCACGGCCGCTGAATCGGTTGAGCCCCGAATCGCGGAGCGGTTCGCAAAATACGGCGTAACCCGGTGAATCAGAAATCAGAAGCCAGAAGCGGGCGGCGCCCTTGCACTCCAGGTGTTTCGCGAGAAACAGTCTCTTGCTCATCCGCAGCGATGAGATTACCCATTTGATCGAAGATTGAAATTGCGTCCGGCGGGACCGCGGCCGATTCTGCAACTTTCTGACAGTCGGTCTGACATTGCTCTGACAGTTGCAAACGCAAAAGGACCGCCAAATCCGCAGCTTCTGACGTTCTGACGCTTGAATCGCGAACGTGCAGATCGTCCTCGTACCGCGGGCTTCCCGCCCGCATACGGGCGAGGACGGCCGCGGTACAAGTAAACATCAGTTCTCAGACGAACGAAATTTGCGGTTTTCTGTTCATCGCATTGGCAAGGGCCGAAAGCCGCTTGCCGACCGGGTCCGCACTCAGCGCCCGCCGCGCGGCAGCGATTTCCAGCACGAGCGATTCCTTGCCAAGCCGCAATCTCGTTTGCGGCAAAATTCCGCCGATCGACCCCGTGATGCCGAAGGCCAGACGCGCCGCCAGACCCATGAAGCGTGAGAATTCCAGGTCCTCGACGACAATCAGCGAAGCAACACTCTTTGCATCGGGAAGCGAACGGTCCCCGGCGTAGCGGAAATAAACGGCTGCCGCCATGACCACGCGGTCCTGGTGATCGGCAGCGGGAAACGCACCATGGAGAACCTGTTGATAACCACCGCTCGCACGATCATCGGGATGGCGGCGCCAGGCGAGGTCCGAAAAAAGGGAAATTGCTTCGCGCATCCGGCGTTGCGACGGCGGCCCGCCCGGAAACAGGGCATCTGTCCATGCCAACAGTTCGTCCGCGTGGCCCGGAGTACGGGATTCGCGGCGGTTCACATCGCGCGCAAATTCGACCAGCGGATCCTTGCCGCGTTCTTCAGCAGGCAGGCACGTATGGAGCACGCCTTCGCGCAAGCCATAGGCGGAGATCACCACCTGCCTGAGGTTGAAGGTCCGGAGGACTTCCTCCATCACCAACGCACCGTAAGGGAGGGCTTCGGCGCGGCGTTTTGGCACCGCCCGCATTTTTTCCAGCGACTTTCGCGACAGTCCCGATACCACGCGGCAGAGCTTGATCGCGCGGCCCGCCGGAATAACGTACTGGTGCAGAACACTTAACGGGTAATTCTGTTCGTCCATATCGACATGGGCGAGTGCGCGCCAGATTCCACCTACGGCGTAGAGAGACCGGCCCTTCAGCGATTTTCCGGGCTGAAACTCGCCGAGCGTTTTGGTGACCAGATCACGCGCACGATTGAGATTGCCGCCTGAAAAGTCCATCAGCCGCAACGGGCCAAAAGGCAGCGTCGCGGCTGTACCGGTTGCATTCTTCTCCACCGTGACGATGTCGAGGCTGCCGCCGCCGAGATCGGCGACCAGACCATCGGCATCCGGGATTCCGGAGATCGTGCCTTCCGCGGCAATTCGGGCCTCATCCTCGCCGGAAAGTACCCGGATCGGATAGCCCAGCGCGCTTTCCGCGGCACGAATGAATTCGCGCCCATTGCCGGCGTCCCGCGCAGCGGCTGTCGCGACCGCGCCGACATCCTGCACCTCGTGTCCGCGGCAAAGCTCGCGAAACCGCGCCAGCGTCTGGAGCGCCATCTGCATTCCGGCTTCATCCAGTTGGCCGGTCGAAACCATGTTTCGCCCGATCGCACAGATGTTTTTCTCATTGTGCAGGACCGGCGCAGAACGCCGCGCACCCTCATAAATCACCAGGCGGACGGAATTCGAGCCGATATCGACCACGCCAATCGGCTTGTCCCTCGCCGGCAAGCGGGCTGTCGCGCGGGGCTGAAAATCGGCGAGAACCAATGGTTTTCCTGTCAACTGTTGCGGGCGGGCGCAGCGGCGCCGGGCGCACGCTCGGCACGCAGCGCACGGCCCCGGCCCGACAGCGAGGGATTGGTCATAAAATAGGTGTGGGCGGAAAACGCGTCCGGGCGATCAAAGCCGGGATCG
>JANWHR010000072.1 GCA_025450355.1 Micropepsaceae bacterium | reverse complement strand
CGAATGCGGATGGAGTTGAAGCGCATCCAGCGCGAACTGTCCGTCACCACGGTATATGTGACCCACGACCAGTCGGAGGCGCTGGCGCTTTCGCATGAGATTGCGGTGATGAACGATGGACGCATCGTTCAGACCGGCAGCCCGGAAGAAATTTACGAGAAACCGTGTGGCCGCTTTGTCGCCGAATTCATCGGCAGCAGCAATTTTGTCGATGCCGAGGTGCTTGGGTCTGATCCCCGGTCAGGCTTCTGGCGGGTACGCTCGAAACTTGGCGCGTTCATGGGCGTCAGCGACAGGCAGTTTTCCGCGGGCGAAAAGGTGACGATTTCGATACGTCCAGAGAATGTGGAGATCGTCGATGCTCTTGCCGGCGATGCGCTCAACCTGTTCCAGGCCAGGGTCGAGGCAAAGATCTTTCAGGGCGATTTCAGCGATTTCGAGTTGCGCGTGGGCGATGTCCTGCTTTCGGCCCGCGCGCACTCCTCCCGGCGCGCGCCGGAGGGTGGCGCTGCTATGGTGAGGATCGCCCCCGAGCATTGCGTTCTGATCGGTACAGATGCGCCTTCAGGCACGACTGCTTGACGTGTACCGTACGGAACTGTACAGTTGGTTCATGGGCGTGCAACAGAAAGGCGCCGAAGAAGCCCGGAGCCAACTTCCGGAGCTTCTGACCGCGGCTGAAAATGGCCAAGTGACGATCATCACCCGGCACGGCAGGGCGGTGGCGGCGCTTATGCCGATTGAGCAGTTCCGCCGCGCCAGCCAGCAGCAGCGCCCGATAACTCCCCTGGAGGGGACGGGCCGTGGTTTGTGGGGCAGGAACAGTACCCGAACGATTGCCAAACTGCGCGACGAATGGGACCGCTAGACATTAGCGGTTTGCCTGATCAGGCTCTGCTCCTGCTGGATTCAAATCCGCTGATCTACAGGCTTGAGTCAAATGCACGACTGGGGGCGCGCTTCGCGACCATTTTCGAAGCGCATCGCGCTGGCAAACTGCGCTTTGCGGTTACGACCATCACAATTGCTGAAGTCATGGTTGGTCCGCTACGTGCCGGTAACGAGTTGCTCGCGCGCGAATACAAAGCGCTGCTTGAATCATGGACGGTTGTTCCATTGAACTCGCAACTTGCGGAGTCCGCGGCGCGGTTGCGGGCATTATTGCGGCTGGCATTGCCGGATGCAATTCAGGCGGCAGCGGCAATCGCAATCAATGCAGCCGCACTGGTGACCTATGATCGTGATTTTTCAAGGGTCACCGGCATACGCGTCATTTCCTGATGAACCGTTCAGCTTGACTTGACAGCGGGCCGGCAAATATAGGCCACTTCCCTTGGCGGACGCGTAGCTCAGCGGGAGAGCACACCCTTCACACGGGTGGGGTCACAGGTTCAATCCCTGTCGCGTCCACCACCTGAAGTTGCCCCGCAACCAGAGTTCTTGATGCGAGTGCGATTGAATCGCCACAGTTTCACGTTAGAACAAAAATCGCTCACGGCTTCACAACCGGCCCGTAATCCGGACGTAATCGGAAGTAGCGTAACGACTCTGCCGTGTGCGGACAATCGCCAATAGTACGGTAATTCAGTTGTAACAATTCCTGCGCGAATTGCGTCAATTTTGCCACAAAAGGGCGGAATCCGGCAAAATTCGACATAGTTTCGCGAACTTACCGTTTTCTCCCGGACAGCTTGGCTTAGGTTGGCGGAATGGTGTCGGGCGGGATCGTTATCCCTGTCGCCCGCAGTCTGTTGTTCGGCCTTGCGCCATTTAGGGGGAATCATGAATCCGACTGTCTCTCGTTTTGCGGCTCTGATGGGGTCGGCGTCTTTTCTGACTTTGACCGGCGCAATCGGCGTGAATGCGCAACAGATGGCGGCGGCGCCGACGGCGCCGGCCGTTCCGGAACAGGTGCTGGTGACCGGATCACTGATTCACGGCGCCGCGGCAGTGGGCGTTCCGGTGACCAATCTGGGTGCTCAGGATTTTGCCGAAACTGGATACATTTCCATTGGCGAACTGTTCCAGACCGTGCCTGCCGCCGCGGTGCAGCTGCCGCAGGCAACCATCAACGGCGGCCAGCAGGAACGCAACAACCGCGTCAATATCCGCGGTCTCGACACGACGGGTCCCCGTTCGCTGCTGATGATCGATGGCATGCGCTTTCCTCCGCAGGCGGATGGGTTGTGCGTGATCGATCCGTCTATCATCCCGGCGCTGGCGCTGGACCGCGTCGATATTCTTGCCGATGGCGCATCCGCGACCTACGGCTCGGACGCGATCGCGGGCGTGATCAACGTGATCCTGAAGCGCAATTTTGACGGCGCCACAACCCTGTTGCACGTGCAGCAGCCGACCGACGGCGGCGGTTTTCAGTTCGATGGCCAGCAATTGTTCGGGCGCACCTGGGATGGCGGCGACGTCACCCTGACCTATGAGCACGCCGATATTGAGCCGACCAAAGGCACCGTGCATTCGAAATTCACGATCAATTACACGCCATGGGGTCTGGACAACCAGACGCCGATCGGAGCCTCGGTTCCGGCCACGATTTCAATCGGGAACAAGAGTTCAACGGCGAAGCCAAATGTCAACAACGGCAACGGGATTTCGGGCGTCGGCACGGTATGCAGCAACTGCTATGCCGTCCCGGCGGGCGCCGGGGGTAACTTCGGCACCAATTTCGCGCCATTAAATTTCGCGAATCTGGTTGCGGGCACCACCAATGAGCTCCCGGAGGCGTTGTCGCTCGGCTGGGAAGACGCGGCGCAGCAGAAAAATTCGATCGTTGGCACATTCGACCAGCGGCTGACGTCCTGGGCGTCCCTCTTCTTCACCGGATTCTACACCAACCGCCGCGTCGAAAACCGGGAACCGCCGTTTTACAGCAACGGCGTGCCCAATGCGATCAAGACGATCACCGTCCCGACGATCAATCCCTATTACCCGGTCAATGCTCCTGCGGCTGTCGTCGACGTTTCAACGGACCTTGCCTATCTGGTGCCGACCTATAATGACGCCTTCGAAATTTCGGCGCGCTATTCATTCGGTGTGAACCTCGATCTGCCGTTTGGCTGGACCGGCCAGATTTACGATTCCCGCAGCTATGAAACGAGCCAATATGTGCTGCGGCTGATCAACAGCAATTACGCCAGCAACGCGCTCGGCAATGTTGTGAACGGTTTCGCCAAACCCGCAAGCATTCCGTATCTGAACCCGTTCTGCGATCCGACGAAATTCCAGTGCGATTCTCCGGCCACGCTGAATTACATCACGGCCTACCGTCATCTGGGTGACATTTATAATCTCGAGGAAAAAGGCGGCCGTTTTGACGGCCCATTGTTCGATCTGCCAGGCGGACAGGTCAAGGCGGCCATCGGAGGCACCTATGAATCGGACAATGTGCTTGGCATCCAGGCAAACGCGGTCAGCGTGCAACCCAACGGAAGCGCAAACTCTCCGGTGATCGCGCCACTAAACGATCCGGAGCCGTACACGGTTTGGGCGGGATTTGCCCAGGTCGATGTCCCGATCTTTGGCGACAACTTCAATCTGCCGCTGGTGCGCAAACTCGATCTGGAAGCATCGTGGCGCCATGACCAGTACAACAGCCCGAGTGGGGCGCTCAAGGGCGGCACAAGCAACCCGAAAATCGCCTTCACCTGGCTGGTGGATGAAATGCTTGGGGCCACCGTCCGCGGATCGTGGGGAACGTCGTTCCGCTTCGCCAATGCCGGCGAATATTCCGTGGTGCTGAGCGACCAGAATGTCGCGACCAACCTGCCGGGCGCGCAGCAGGCGGCGATCGGTTGTGTCGGCAATGCTCCCAAGGCCGGCAGTGCGTCAGCCCAGCTTGTGGCGGCGGGATTCACTTGCGGCTCAACACCGGGCGGCATTTTATGGTCTGGCGGCCCGCATGCCGCGCTGCGCGACTACGTAACCGCGCAGGGCCAGGCCACCACGCGCGAAGGCGGTCTCGCTCTGGCGCCCGAATCGGCGATGAACTACAGCGCCGGAATCGAAATCGCGCCGCAATTCGATTTCCTGCGCGGCCTCGACCTTCAGGCCACCTATTACAGCGTCAAGATCAACCATGTGCTCAATCCGTTCAACCAGATGAGCACGCAGATTTTGTCCGATCCAAATCACCGGTTCCATTTCATTTTCCCGAGCGATCTCGGTTGCCCGGTCGCAGCGAACGCGAATCCGCAATCCTGCGCGCCGTTTGAAACGATGGTCTCGGCGGCAATTAACGATGCCGGCAGCACCGTCGATCAGAGCCAGCAAAACCTGATCTACTGGTTGAGCGACGGCAGCACATTCGGATCAGGCTTCATGCATGTCTCGGGCGTCGATTTCAACGCCAGCTATGATTTCGATCTTGGGGACTACGGCGCGTGGAACACCGGCATTACCGGCACCTATTACCTGCACAACTTCCTGCAAACGGTGACGGGCGGTACAATCATCGACCAGTTGAATCAGAACATCCAACCGGCCGGCGGGATATTGCAAAACGGTGTCGAAACAACGCCACGGCTGGTGTACCGCGCGCGGTTGGGCTGGAGCGATGGCCCGATCAGCATCACCGGGTTCATGAACTACTCATCGCATTACTATTCAGCCTGGGCCGTTCCGCCGAACGTCAATTTCCAGTGTGTAGCGTCCGGCAGCAACGTGGGCGGTGGAACATTCCCCTGCGCGATCAGCAACTACAGCAATATCGAACCGTCCTTCATCACCTTCGATCTGTCGCTCGGGTACAATACGGGTGATCTGCCGGCCAATGACTATCTGAAACATATCAACCTGGTGGTGACCATCAACGACCTGCTGGGGAAACATTCGCCCTTTGCCTATGGCCCGGTGAATGTGAACCGGAACGCCGCAGCCTATGATATTTTCAGGTCGGACGTCGGCCGCGTCATCGGTTTGACCATCGTCAAGAGCTGGTAGCGTAGTTTCCCCGCTGAAGCGGCGCCGGCCGCTTCGGCGGGGTTCTCCCAGCTTCGCCTGTCAGGCGGTTTCATCCTTTGGCTGGCTTGCGCTAGACTTGCGTGACCCTCGCACGTGAAGGATGCGATGAACCGCACAGCTTTTTTCTTCCGGGCTTCCGCCCTTGCGTTCGCCCTGCCTGGATCAGCGGCCTTTGGGGGGGTGGATGTTTCGCCGCTTCCTCCGGGCGTGCCGGACTTTTCATCGGGGAATATGGGCTGGGCGGCGGCGAGTTTTGACTTTCTGCCGCCGGTGGATGGTGGCCCAGGGCCGGTACAAAGCGACCCGAAATTCCCGTTCTGCCGCAACGGGCAGGGATGCACGGTCATGCCAAGGATGGCCGATCCGCACAGCCCGATTCTGCAGCCCTGGGCTCAGGCCGCCGTCAACAAATGGAATGACGATATCCAGAAGGGCAAGCAGGCTTTTGCGGCGCAGTCCCGCTGCTGGCCCGGCGGCGTGCCCAACATGATGACCTATACGGCCGAACCAACCTATTTCCTGCAAACGCCGGGCGAAATCACGATTGTCTATGAACGCGGCCCGAACATTCGCCACGTCTATATGAATGTGCCGCATTCGCAAAACCCGCCGCCCACGTGGCTGGGTGATTCGGTTGGCCACTACGAAGGCGATACTTTGGTCATTGATACGATAGGTCTCAATGACCGCACCTTCGTGGACAATTACCGGACGCCCCACACCACCCGATTGCACGTCGTGGAACGCTACACGATTGCGCCGGACCGCAAATCGATGCGGGGCAGCGTCACGGTTGATGATCCCGGTGCGTTTACGGCCAAATGGGGTGCATCACAGCGGTTAATCCTGCACAACGTTCCGATCTCGGAAGCCGAGAATGTCTGCGCGGAAAACAACGACAACAACTATTTCCACGAAGACGAAATTCCAATTCCGCAGACGAATACGCCCGATTTCTGACGGCAAGTGTGACCGTACGGCCAGCATTGCTGCGGGATGCACTTGCCCTGCACGAGAAAGGCAGGATTGCCGAGGCCGCCGCGGTCTATCGCGAAATCCTGAAGCAAAGCCCGAACGATGCCGGCGCGCTCCATCTCCTGGGAGTTGCCGAGCTGCAATCCGGCAACACGCCCGCCGCCATTGTCATGATTCGCCGGGCCGCTGCCCTGGAGCCGCGAAACGCGCTGTTTCAATCAAATCTCGGCCTTGCGCTTTCGCAGACGGGAGACACGGTTGCCGCGCTCGAAGCTCTTGATTGCGCGCTTGCCCTTGCCCCGGATTCTCCGAACACGTTGAATCATCGCGGCAATGTGCTGCGCAGTCTCGGCCGTCACGATGAGGCCGTCACCACCTATGATCGCGCGCTGACCATCACGCCCAACGATCCGGACCTCCTCAACAACCGTGGCGCAGTGCTGCTGGACTTGAACCGTATCGAGGACGCGCTGGCGAGTTTTGGCCGCGCACTGGCGGCAAATCCCAACCACACCGGCGCGCTCGCCAACCGCGGGGCGCTTCGCGTGCGCCTGGGCGAATTCGATGCGGCGCTTTCCGATCTCAGCCGCGCCATTGCTCTGGATGCGCGCAATGTTGCCGCGCTCAACAGCCGCGGAAATGCGTTCAGCGGATTGAAACGCCATCGCGAGGCGCTTTTTGATTTTGACCGCGCTGTTGCCGTCAGTCCGGATTACGCCGATGGCTGGTTTAATCGCGCGTCGGTACTGAACGAGCTGATGCGGTGGGACGAGGCGCTGCAAAGTTGCGACCGCACGCTCGCGTTCGCCCCGAACCGCGTCGATGCACTGGTTCTTCGCGGGCAGCTACTGCGAACCCTGAACCGGCCGGACGAGGCGCTGCGGAGTTACGATCTGGCGGTGGAGATCGATCCCGATAGCGTCGAGGCCCGCGTCTGCCGCGGCCATTTGCTGGCCGATCTGGGCCGGCTCGATGCAGCCCTTGGCGATTACGAACGCGCCCTCGCCCGTGATCCGGAACAGGAGATGCTTCGCGGCTGGCGGGCATTTTGCAAATTGCGAATGTGCGACTGGCGAGTCATCGGGGACGAAATCCGCGCCATTACCGAAGCCCTTCGCAACGGCAAACAGGCCAGTTCTCCGGCAGTGTTCCTTGCCCTGAGTGATGATCCCGGCGCGCAGCTGAAGTGCGCGAGACAGTACGTATTGCGCCATTTTCCGGAACGCCAGTCAGCGGGCCTGCAACGCCGCAAAGGCGGAAAGATTCGCACCGGCTACTTCTCCGCGGACTTCCACGACCACGCAACCGCGCATCTCACCGCCGCATTCTTCGAACAGCACGACAGGACGCAATTCGAAACCTTTGCATTTTCATTCGGGCCGCAAAAGGACGATGCGGTGCGGAAGAGGGTGAAGGAGACCTTTAACCGCTTCGTCGAGGTGCGGAATTATCCGGACACGGATATTGTGCGTTTGGCCCGAGAATGTGAACTCGACATCGCCATCGATATGAAGGGCTTTACCGAGGGTAGCCGGACTGGAATCTTCGCCATGCGTGCGGCCCCTGTTCAGGCGAGCTGGTTGGGCTATCCGGGGACGATGGGTGCCTCTTACAGGGATTATCTGATCGCCGACGTGACCGTGGCGCCGGAGTCGATGCAGTCCTGTTGCAGCGAAAAATTTGTCTGGCTGCCACATTCGTATCAGCCCAATGACAACAGCCGCTCAATCTCCGCGGCGCTCGTGGATCGGAAAGGGTTCGGCCTGCCGCGCGACGGCTTTGTCTTCTGCTGCTTCAACAACAGTTACAAGATCATGCCGGCGCTGTTCGCGATCTGGGTGCGGCTGCTGCAACAGGTCGATGGCAGCGTGCTCTGGCTGCTTCAGG
>JANWHR010000071.1 GCA_025450355.1 Micropepsaceae bacterium | reverse complement strand
TAGATTTCGTTAAGGCGCCGTTTAAGCTTCACAATTTCCTGTGCGTGGCGGGCGATTTCAGTGGCTTGACCGCGGTAGGAGGCGGACGGCTGATGGACCAGGATGCGCGAATTCGGCAGGCTGTAGCGCTGCCCTTTAGCACCCGCGCAGAGCAGCAATGACGCTGCGGAAGCAGCCTGACCGATGCAAAGGGTCTGAACGGCCGGGCGGATGTATTGCATGGTGTCGTAGATCGCGAGCCCAGAGGTCACGAGGCCCCCGGGTGAGTTGATGTACATGGCGATCTCTTTTTTGGGATTTTCAGCCTCCAGAAACAGCAACTGCGCCGTGATCAGAGTCGCCACATTGTCCTCAATCACTCCGGTCACAAATACGATCCGCTCCTTCAGCAGGCGCGAAAAGATGTCGTAGGCGCGCTCGCCGCGGGCGGTCTGCTCGACCACCATGGGGACCAGCGTGTTCATGCGCACATCGAAATTGTCGGTCATCGATACGAATCCGAGAGGGCGAGCTGCTTTATCTGGGGATTGACCGGCCGGATTTCACCCGGCCTCCTGGGGCGCTGGTTCGGCTTCGGGCGCGGACGCCGGCTCGGCTATGGCCTTCTGTTTCTCTTCCGCTTCATCGGGATCGAGATAGAGAATTTCGGGCTCGACCGTTTTGTCTTCCACCTGGATGAGTTCGGCGAGGAAGTCGATAACCTTGTCTTCAAAAATCGGCACGCGAAGCTCGGCCATCGCCTGGGGGTTGTTCACGTAATAATCGACGACCTGTTTCTCCTGTCCGGGAAATTGGCGCGCGCGTCCCGCCAGCGCCCGGCCAACTTCCTCCTGGCTGATGGAAATCGCGTTCTGCTCGCCGACCTTGGCGAGAATCAGGCCGAGCTTCACCCGGCGCTCGGCGATTCCACGGTATTCGGCTTTCAGCTCATCCTCGGTCTTTCCTTCGTCCTCCGGACTCGCTCCTTCGCGTTCCAATTCGGCCTGGACCTGACGCCAGATCATGTCGAACTCGGCATCCACCATGCCCTGGGGCAGATCGAAATTATGAGCGGCATCCAGTGCATCGAGGATGCGGCGCTTCAGATGCACACGGCTCGCGCGGCTATAGTCAGCCTGAAGCTGCTCGCGAATGCGTTCCTTCAGCTGGTCGAGTGAATCGAGCCCGATTTTCTTTGCCATCTCATCATCGATGGTGACCTCATCCGGCGCCTTGATTTCTTTGACCGTGACGTCGAATTGGGCCTCTTTGCCAGCCAGATTGGCCGCGGTGTAATCGTCCGGGAACTTGACATTCACGGTGCGCTGCTCTCCCGCTTTGGCGCCCGCAAGCTGGTCCTCGAATCCCGGAATGAAGGTGCCGCTGCCCAGCGTGAGCGTGAAATTCTCCGCCTTTCCGCCCTGGAACGGCTCGCCACCGATCTTTCCTTCGAAATCGATCACCACGGCATCGCCGGTTTGCGCCGTTTCGTCCTCGGGCTTCGCCGTGTAGGTCTTCTGCGCATCTGCCAACCGCGTCAGTGACAATTCGACCGCGGAATCGCTGACGTCCGAGACGAGCCGCTGCGCTTTCAGTTCGCTTAAGGGCGCGACCGTGAATTCCGGCATGAGGTCGACTTTCATGGTGAAAGAAAGGTCGGCCTGGCCAGAAATGACGGTGTCGAGCGGATTGACGAAATCGACCCGTGGAGCTGTCGCCGGCTTGATTTCTCTCTCCTTCAGAACCTGTTCGCTGGTTTCGTTGACCGTCTCATTGACGATGTCGCCCATCAGCGATTTGCCATAGACTTTCTTGAGGAAAGATACGGGCGCCTTGCCGGGACGGAATCCCTTCAGAAGAATCTTCGGCTGCATCTCGCGCAGCTTGCCAGTCAGCTTGGCATCGAGGTCGGTAGCGCCAATCACGACCGCATATTCCCGGTGAAGCGGCTCGGAGACGATTTCGTTGATCTGCATTGCAATTCCTCTGTGGGGTTCCGTAATGCGCGCCGTGGTGCGGGCGGAGGGACTTGAACCCCCACGACTTTCGTCACGAGAACCTAAATCTCGCGTGTCTGCCAGTTCCACCACGCCCGCTTTGCGTTCACGCTGCAAACTACCGGAGCAGGCGCAGAAGGATCGCCCTATATCATAGCGCTTCCGCAAAGTGCTAGCGGCGGTTTTCCGGTTGCGGTATGAGGCGAAAGAAGGCAGCAGCCTGGGAGCGTGCGATGAGAAGTGCGCCTGCGGTTCTTCTGACAGCCTCCGTCACCTTTCTGGCACCTGTCGCGAATGGCCAAACTCTTCCAAATGGCGCGGCCAGGGAGGTGATCCAGAGTGTCTGCTCGGCCTGTCACCAGCTCAACGTGGTCACCAATGCAGGCCATACTCCGGAGGAATGGACCCGAATCGTTGGCGACATGGTGATGAAGGGCGCGACACTGAAATCCACGCAAGTGCCAGCCGTTATGCAATATCTTGCGTCCAATTTTCCGCCAAAGACGCGGCCGCAAGGAGCTGTGGTCACCGGTTCCGCGCAGGCGAGCTTCAGCGAGTGGCTGATCCCTTCGCGTCCCTTCCCGCATGATCCCTACGCCGCTGCGGATGGCTCGCTGTGGTACACCGGGATGGGCGGAAATCTTCTCGGGCGGCTGGACCCGAAGACCGGACAATTCAAGGAATATCCGGTGAAAACGGCGTCCTCGGGACCACACGGTCTGACCGGCGACCGCCAGGGCAATATCTGGTTCACGGCAAACTATCGCGGATATATCGGCAAGCTCGATCCCAAAACCGGGCAGATCACCGAATACAAGGTGCCGGGTGGCCGCGATCCCCATACGCCGATCTTCGATCAGCAGGGTATCCTCTGGTTCACGGTTCAGGGGGGCAATCTGATTGGACGGCTCGACCCGGCAACCGGCGAGGTAAAGACAGTCCCGGTGCCAACCCAGGGCGCGCTACCCTATGGGATGGTGGTCAATTCAAAGGGCGTACCGTTCTTTGCCGAATTCGGCTCCAACAAGCTGGGCAGCATTGATCCAAAGACGATGCAGATCACGGAATATCCGCTGCCGAACCGGAATGCCCAGCCGCGTCGCATCGCGATCACGAGCAACGACGTGATCTGGTACGGCGACTATGGACGGGGTTACCTCGGCAGCTTCGATCCGAAAACAGGCAAAGTGCGCGAATGGAAATCGCCGGCCGGCCAGGACTCCGAGCCTTATGGCATTACGGCCCTCAATGACGTGATCTGGTATAGCGAGTCCGGCGTCAGCCCCAACACGCTCGTCCGCTTCGACCCCAAAACGGAAAAATTCCAGACGTGGAAAATACCATCCGGTGGCGGCGTGGTTCGCAACATGATGCCGACACCAGACGGAAAGCTCGTGCTGGCGGAATCCGGCGAAAACAAAATCGCGCTGGTCGAGCTAAAATAGGCCGCGAAGCACGGCCGGAAGATGGTCCGGGATGTCTTCGGCGATCAATCCCGGGCCAAAATTTTGCGCCGCTTCGCCGTGCATCCAGACGGCTGCATTGGCAGCGTCTAACGCCCGCATGCCCTGTGCCATCAACCCCGCGACCATGCCGCTCAACACATCGCCGGCGCCCGCCGTGGCCAGATAAGGCGGCGCATTGGCGTTGATGGCGGCCTCGCCCGAAGGCGCTGCCACCACCGTATCGGCGCCCTTCAGAAGCACCACGCATCCGGCTTTCCGGGCGGCCTCGCGCGCGGCGTGCAGCTTCGTTGCAGCGCTGGCAAGCAGGCCTGGAAATATGCGCTCGAACTCGCCGGAATGCGGCGTCAGCACGCAGCGGTCGTGCAGTTGGCGGAACAGCAGGCCGGGGTCGCCGGCAAACGAGGTCAACGCATCTGCATCCAGCACCACGGCCGCGCCGCTGGCGAGTACGGCCGCAACGAGATCCTGCGTCGCCGTGCCACGTCCGCAACCCGGCCCGATGACAACGGCGTTGAAGCGCCGGTCGGCGAGCAGTCCACTCAGGCCTTTGGCGCCCTCGAATAGTTTCACCATGATCGCCGTCAAATGGGCCGCGTTAACACCGGCTGCGTCCGGTGGGCTGGCGACGCTGACGAGACCGGCCCCCACCCGCAGTGCTCCGCGCGCGGCCAATCTGGCCGCTCCGGTTGCGTGCATCGGCCCGCTCACCACCACCGCGTGGCCGCGCGCGTATTTGTGGCCATCCGGCACAGGCAGGGGGAACCGCGATTGCCAAAGCTGTGGCCCGTTGGCGAAGGTCTTTGGCGCAATACTCTTCAGCACGGAATCGGGTATGCCGATATCCGCGGTGCTGACACACCCGCAGAACGACCGGCCGGGCATCAGGAGATGGCCTGGCTTGGGCCGGAAAAACGTCACCGTCTCAATCGCGCGGATGCACAGGCCGGCAGCGCCATCCAGCGGGCGGCCGAGATCGCCATGGAGCCCGCTCGGCACATCGACCGCAATGACCGGCAGTCCGCGAGCGTTCACCGCCCGGACCGCGCCGGCCGAAAGGCCGTCCAACGGCCGCGACAGGCCGGCGCCAAACAGTGCATCGACAATGAGCACGTGATGGAATGGGAGTTCGACTGATACGGATTGGATCGGCCCATCCCATTGCCGGGCCATTCGCGCCGCATCGCCCTTCAATAACGATTGTGGGACAAGCGACTGGACGACGACCGGATAGCCGCGCTGCTTCAGATGGCGGGCCGCGGCGAAGCCGTCGCCGCCATTATTCCCCGGCCCACACAGTACGAGCACAGCCACTTCGGGCGCGCGGCGCACAACGCAATCGGCAACCGCACCCCCGGCATTGTCCATCAGCGTGAGCGACGGCACGCCCGCGTCTTCGGCAAGCCGGTCCGCTTCCACCGCTTGCGCGACGGTCAGGACTTCGGCGCTCATCCGGCCGGCGACCTGGCAAAGTACCGGCACAACCGCTCGCCCGCATCCGCGATTGTTTGAGCCGTCTTGCAGAACGCGAACCGCACAAGGTCCGTTGGCGGATCATCGCCATAAAACACCGATAGAGGTATTGCCGCCACGCCCGCTTCGCGCGTCATGCGCCGGCAAAAGTCGATGTCCTGTTCGTTCGAGAGCTTTCGGATCGATGCGGTGATGAAGTAGGTGCCTTCGCTGCCAAGCACGGCAAAACCCGCTGCGGCCAGCGCCTGCGCGATTTCATTCCTGCGCGCTTCCAGAATCCGGGTGTTCGCGACGGCGAAATCGACCCGATTGCGCAAACCTTCCACGATCCCGAGCTGCAATGCCGGTGACGTCGTGAAGGTGTTGAACTGATGTGCCTTCGTGATGACTTCCACCAGACAGCGTGGTCCGCAAACCCAGCCGATTTTCCACCCCGTCAACGAAAACATTTTCCCCGCCGAGCCGACGCGGACGCAGCGCTCTCTCATGTCCGGCAGGGTTATCAGCGGAATCTGTTCTCGGCCGTCAAATACCAGATGCTCATAGACTTCGTCGCAGATGGCGTAGGCGTCGTAGCGGACCAGAAATTCGGCCAGAAGTTCCAGTTCGCTGCGGTCGAAGACGCGGCCAAGTGGATTGAGCGGCGAATTGATCAGAATAAGCTTCGTGTCAGGCGAGAACGCTTCGCCAAGCGCCGCTTCCGTCAGACGAAACTCCGGTGGCATCAGGCGTACGGTGCGAATGTTTGCGCCCATTGCCGAAAGCATCGGCCGATAAGAATCGTAGCAAGGCTCGATCACCACGGCTTCATCGCCCCGCGAAAGCAGTCCCATAATGCAATCGCCGATGGCTTCCGTCGCGCCTGAGGTTACGAGAACCTCGCTGCCAGGATCGAACTCCAACCCGTAAAATCGTCGGCTGTGATCGGCGATCGCGCTGCGGAGCTCCGCCAGACCCTGCATTGGTGGATATTGGTTCGGGCCGTTTTGAAGCGCCCGTGCAGCGGCTTCCCGAATCTCTTCGGGGCCATCTTCATCCGGGAATCCCTGCCCCAGATTGATCGCCTGATGCCGGACCGCGAGCGCGGACATGACCGTGAAAATGGTGGTCCCAAGGCCGGAAAACACCGGATTGAATCGTTGTGCCTGCATCGCCTTATCTGCCAGTCGTCAGCCCAAATTGGCAAAGGGTGAGCGGTGCGGCAATCGGAAGTTCGTGCCGCCTAAATATTGGGCAAAAAGCCTGCGAAAAAAGCATTGTCCCGGCTTTCTTGGGGCGCGGACTCGCGAAAAAAACGGAAATCAGCACGGTTTTGGCAATTGCGGCATTGGCATGGCCCCTGCTACGCCGCTATGCGAGGCGTCGCACTCAGGCGGAATCGAGGAAGCCCGAGATGAAAAAAATTGAAGCCATCATCAAGCCCGTCAAACTTGACGAGGTGAAGGAGGCACTGCATGAGATCGGAGTTCAAGGAATTACCGTGACCGAAGCGAAGGGATTTGGGCGGCAGAAAGGCCACACCGAACTCTATCGCGGGGCAGAGTATGTTGTTGATTTCCTGCCCAAAGTGAAAATCGAGGTCGTTTTGATGCCGGAGCAGGTAGAGCCTGCCGTGGAGGCGATCATGAAGGCCGCCCGCACCGGCCGGATTGGTGACGGCAAGATTTTCGTACTCGATATCCAGGAGGCAGTCCGGATCCGGACCGGCGAAAAAGGCGCCGACGCGATCTGACGCAAACAATTTCCAACGCTCGACAAAGGAAACCAGAATGGCTGATGCAAAATCCGTCCTGAAGCTCATCAAGGACAAGGAAGTGAAATTCGTCGACCTCCGCTTCACGGACCCGCGCGGCAAGTGGCAGCATGTCACGTTCGACCTCTCGCTGATCGACGAAGATGCTTTCACGCACGGCCTGATGTTCGACGGTTCGTCGATTGCAGGATGGAGAGCGATCAATGAGTCGGACATGACGCTCATGCCCGATCCCGACACCGCGGTGATCGATCCGTTTTTTGCGCAGACCACCCTCGCGATCTTCTGCGACATTCACGAACCCACCACGGGACAGCCGTACAATCGCGATCCGCGTTCGATCGCCAAAGCGGCGGAGAAATACCTGGTATCGACCGGGATCGGCGACACGGCCTTTTTCGGCCCCGAAGCCGAGTTCTTCATTTTCGATTCGGTCCGCTTCGAAACGGGCATGAACAAGGCATTCTATTTCATCGAATCGAAGGAAGGTCCGTACAGCAGCGGTCTCGATTACGAAGATGGCAATGCGGGGCATCGTCCTCCCGTCAAGGGCGGCTACTTTCCCGTTCCGCCGGTGGATGGCTACCAGGACATCCGTTCAGAAATGCTGGCCGTGATGGGTGACATGGGGATCAGCCCGGAAAAACATCATCATGAAGTCGCTCCGTCGCAGCATGAACTTGGTTTCAAGTTCAACACGCTGACCAAATGCGCCGACAACATGCAGATCTACAAATACGTCATCCATCAGGTCGCGGCATCCTATGGCAAGTCCGCAACCTTCATGCCGAAGCCGATCTATGGCGACAACGGCTCGGGAATGCACGTGCATCAGTCGTTGTGGAAAGAAGGCAAACCGCTGTTTGCAGGATCTGGTTATGCAGACCTGTCGAACACCTGCCTTTTTTACATTGGCGGCATCATCAAGCACGCCAAGGCGCTGAACGCCTTTACGAACCCGTTGACCAATTCCTACAAGCGCCTGATCCCCGGGTTCGAGGCGCCGGTGCTGCTGGCCTATTCGGCCCGCAACCGCTCCGCTTCCTGCCGCATTCCCTTTGGCCAGGGCCCGAAGAGCAAGCGCGTCGAAGTCCGTTTCCCCGATCCGGGCGCAAATCCCTATCTTGCCTATGCCGCCATGCTGATGGCCGGTCTCGATGGCATTGAAAACAAGATCCATCCGGGCGAACCGATGGACAAAGACCTCTACGCGCTGCCGCCGGAAGAATTGAAAGACGTGCCGCAGGTCTGCGGTTCACTGCGCGATGCGCTTTCCTATCTCGATGCGGACCGCAGCTTCCTTAAGAAGGGCGGCGTGTTTGGCGATGATTTCATCGATTCCTATATCGAATTGAAGATGGGTGAAGTGTATGCGTTTGAGCACACACCGCACCCGCTGGAGTTCAAAATGTATTATTCCGTCTGACGCGGGCGATTCGCGGGCATGGAGGGGGCGCGGACACCGCGCCCCCTTTTCGTTTTGAGCGTTTTGGATTCGGCCATGGCAAAAATTCGCGATCTTTTCGAGGAACCGGAGGAACCGGTCGCGCGCGGAGCGAAAAGGAGCGCAGAGACCGGCAGTTACACGGCCAAGGACATTGAAG
>JANWHR010000070.1 GCA_025450355.1 Micropepsaceae bacterium | reverse complement strand
TTGCCGAACGCATCAGGGCAGCTCTGGAATAATGGTTTTTTGGACCGCGGGCCTCGCCTCCCCGCCCCTTCTTGCACCGCCGGCCTCCCCGCCCGCATTTTTCTTGTACCGCGGGCTTCTAGCCCGCATCCGCATTCAATCACCTCGCGGGTGAACCTCACGCTGAATAACCGTACCAAACTCCCGCCGGACGCGGGTCAGATCATGCATGCATTGCAGGCTCATCCAGAACTCAGGGCTGTTGCCGAAAAACCGGCCAAGGCGGAGCGCCGTGTCCGCGGTCACAGAACGCTCGCCCTTGACGATCGCGCCGACGCGGTTGGCGGGGACACGCAGCGCCAGCGCCAGTCCGTTTACGGACAATCCAAATGGTTTGAGGAATTCCTCGCGAAGCACGTCTCCCGGATGTGACGTGACACGATCCGGCAGTTCCGCGCGCACCTGCCCAATGGAATGACCAACTCTGGCCTTGTGCGAGATCTGCCCGGCCGGGATGTGCCAGTTGTGCACCGATTGCCATTTCAACGGCTTTGGCGCGTGCGGCCTTCGTGGATCATGATGCCCGGTGCGCGATTTTACCTTTGGCTGGATTTTGGCCGGCGCCGCGTGGCGGTTGTGGTGGTTCTTTGGCAGCGACGGCACCCGCAGAACCGCGACAGGTTCCGCGGGAACACCCTTGATGGTAGTCGACAATTTCCACATTCGCCGCTCCATGACCGGTCCAGACGAAACAGATTCGCCAGCGGTCGTTCAGATGAATGGAATGTTGTCCCCTGCGGTCGCCTTTGAGACGCTTCAACCGGTTTGCAGGCGCCGCGCGGAGATCGCTGAGCAGGAGTGCGCGGTCGAGCATATCGAGTTTTCGCAGGGCGGCGCCGCCGTACCAGCGATGCGTTTTTCTGCGCATCGCACCGAACCAGAAACGTTCGGTCGCCACTGTCAGAAAATTCAGGATCATTATGCAATCTGTTGTACGCGGGACGTATAACGCAGCCGCGGCCATTCTGTTTCAGCGGCGCGGCTTTGTTTCACTCTCTTCGGTGTCCCAATCCCCGGGACGAGGACCATCAAAGTCCGGCATCAGCGCCAGCAGGCTGAAAAAGACTCCCAAAACACAGACTGCCTGCAGAATTCGGATCGCGTTCGATTCGTCAGACGCGGGTGACGCCAACTGGTCCCGTTGCGGGGCAGGCAGTTTCCAGCCCACGGGCATCGCACCGGTCGTGCCGCATCGGATCGTTTCGCCCTTCACATTCTGACAGGTTGGCGCAGCAGCGGCAGGTGCAGCCAAAAGCACCACCACCACAGACGCAACGGACAGCGGGCGCACGCGGCCAGTGTTCAGATGTGCGATCAGATTCCGGACTTTCCGGGGCGAACCAGCGGCACTTTACTCTAAAACGTGAAGCCGCGCGGCTTCGCGAAACCCGGCAGCACCGGTAGCCAGGCATCGAAGGCATTCCGCTCCCCGATCGCATTGCCGTGCCTGATGTAGAGGCAGCCATATCCGGCGGCGCCCTCTTTCCGGACCGCGACCAGCCTTCCACCGTCCGTCAACTGATCGAGCAGCGCCGACGGCCGCTCCTCGATGGCGCCCTCAACAACGATGACGTCAAAGGGTGCATGGGCCGGATCGCCTGATGGCAATACCCCCCGGACAATCTCGACATTTTCGGTCCTTAACCCCTGCAATCTCAGCAGCGCGGTGGATGCCAACTCCTCCTGCTCCTCCAGCGCGAAAACACGGGCCGCCAGCAGCGCCAGGATCGCAGATGAGTAGCCAGTGCCACATCCCACATCGAGCACAATGTCGTCAGGCATGATTGCCGCCAGTTGCAACAGTTTGCCGAAGCAGCGCGCGTCCATCATCACGCGGTTTGGCGCAAGCTCGATCACACGGTCCATGTAGGCGACGGACTCGAACCGCTCCGGAACGAACAATTCTCGCGGCACGGTTTCCATCGCCCGGCAGATACGCGCATCCCGGACATCATTGGTCCGTAGTTGCGCCGCCACCATGTTCGTGCGCTGCACGGCACTGTCGAGCATCATTCTTTCCTGGATTCAGGCGGCAGGCTTATAGAGGCGGAAGATGCCCCTGACAACGCAGTTTGGCGGACCCGGAGTGGACTTCGACCACAGAACGCATGCAGCGGCGTGGCGGATGCTCTATAATGACGGCATGAACGGACGAATCCTTGCAGGGCTGGCGATTGCGCTCATCTCGGGGGCGGTGGGCTATTCCATCCACGACACGTCCATCGATTCCGTCATTCCCATTCAAACGGTTGCCGCGCCGCCGCCCAATTCCGTTCGCGTGCTGTACAGCCTGACCGCAAAGCGCAACGATCAGGAGATCATATCGCTGATCAACGCGGCCCGGCAACGCGTCTATTTCGCCATGTACGAATTTACCTTGCGCGACATTGCCGGGGCGCTGGTTGCCGCAAAGCGGCGTGGAGTTGATGTCCAAGGCCTCGTTGATTCGGAAGAAATCTCCAAATCCTATGGCCGGCCCATTCTCGACGAACTCGTTGCGGCCGGGATCCCGGTGAAAACGGAAAAGCACCTCGACGCAAACGGCATCATGCATATCAAGGCACTGGTAACGGACAGCGCCTATGCGGTCGGCAGTTACAACTGGACTGCCTCGGCGACCAGCGAGAATGACGAGTTGCTTGAAATTGGCACCTCACCCCAGCTGGTCGCGACCTACAGCGCCATCCTGAAGCAACTGATTGCACGCTACCCTGCGGCAAATCCGGCTGCGGCCGATACGGCCCCTGGCGGTGAATTCGACATCTCCGAAGCGTCAGGCCATGTCGGCGAGACCACCCGCGTCCGGGGTACGCTGGTGAACGCTCATCGCTCCGGTACCGGCACCGTATTCCTCGACTTTTGCCGGCAGTATCGCGGCTGCCCGTTTTCCGCCGTGATTTTCGCCGATGATGCGAAGCAGTTCAGTGACCTTGCAAAATTCGTGGGCAAGGAAATCACGGTTTCGGGAAAGATTTCCTCTTATCAGTCGCGCGCGGAAATCATCGTGAGGAAACCCGAACAGATCAGCCTGACGCGCAGCGAAGAGTAGATTTTCCTGCCGAAATGTTATAGCGGGCTGTGCTGCTCCCGAGTTATTCTTCTGGCCACGTGGCGGAGTGGTGACGCAACGGTCTGCAAAACCGTGTACCCCGGTTCAATTCCGGGCGTGGCCTCCAGATTTTTTGTCCTTATGTAGCAACGCCGATGCCATCTCACGCAGGACATCAAGCCGGATCTTCCTGGCGTTGGCGCCCTCACTGACTGGAAATTCATCTAGTGCTACGATGCGAGCGGGTACTTTGTAGGAGGCGATCTGCTCGCGGCACGCCTCCAATATGGCCGGCTCGCTGAAAGCGAAACCCGGCCGGACCAGGATGAAGGCAACGATGCGAGGTACGCTCCCAACATTGGCGGCCACCGTACGGGCCGCTGCGATTTCCGGGCGCAGGCAAAGGAATTGTTCGACCTCGGCAGGGTCGACCAGATGGCCACCGAGCCTGACGGTTTCGTCATGGCGGCCAAGAAAGACAAAGCCATCACCGTGCCGATAGGCCCGGTCACCGGTCCGGAACATGCCATCCCCGGTCCAGGCTGCCGCGGTTGCCGCGGCGTCGTTATAATAGCCCAAAAACAGACAGGGACTTGAAATCAGCAGCATCCCCGGTTCGCCTTCCGGCAGATCGCGACCGGTCGCGGCATCGCGAATGGCAAAGCGGGCGTCCGGATGCGCCGGCGTGCCGCCCTGCACGGGGCCCCAATCATCCGGCGCGATGGCGAAAAATGTATTCGCCTCAGAGCTGCCGTAGGCGGTGCGCAGCTTCAGCCCCAGCGCTTGCGCGGCGGCGAACACTGCGTTGTTGTCGACAAAAGGTGAAACTGCCGCGCTGAACGTCCGCATACTGTCGTATGGCCGGCCGCGCGCGGATTCGACGATCCGGGCGAGTATGTCGGCAAAACCAAAAACGTGGGTAACCCGGTGATGCCGGATCAGCCGATCCATGTCGGCGCTATCCTGCAATGCGATGCCAGCCCCGCCAGCCACCGACATCATCAGCCCCGAATGGCCGAAGATGCCGGACAATGGCAAGTTCGCCAGCAGGATGGCCCCCCGCTGATCAAGCCCAAGCCGCCGGGCTGCAAATCCATAGTGTTCCACCAGGCCGCGATGACCATGCTGAACAAGTTTGGGCTCACCGGTGCTGCCCGTCGTGGCGAAGATCGCGCACGCATCGTCGGGTTGTGCAACATCGGCGGCAGCGCCAACGGCACGAAGCGATTCCACCGGGATGTCACCCAGCGTCCGTAGCGCGGCCGATCTTCCCCGGAGGAAAATTCGCTGCAACGATGCCTTGTCAGGGTCTGAGACACCGCCGAGCACGTTCGCGTAATCCTCACCCGCGCCTGAATCGGTCACCAGCACCGATGGACTGGCGCGCCGCAGCAACGAGCTCAGCTCATGGGCGCGAAATCGCCAATTGATGTGAACGGCGATCGCCCCAAGCTGGGCCACCGCAAAGATCAATGCCATGTAATCGGCGGAGTTCGGCATCCACAGGGCAACCCTGTCCCCGCGGTCAATTCCGGCGCCGTGCAACTGGCTGGCATAGCCCGCAGCCAGGCCCGCAATCTCGCGCCAGGTCACAGATCCTTTGCTGTCAATGACGGCCGGCCGGTCGCCCTGCAATTCAACCGTGCGCGCGAGCAGTCCGCCAAGCGTAAGCCGCGCAGCGGTCTGCAATTCAGGCAAGTTGCCGAACCGAATTGGCGGCGTCCTTTACGCGGAGCGGTGATCCATTTGTTTTGGCTGACGGCGCTTCGGACCGGGCGAGCGCCTGCCGCACCGCCAGAGTCAGCGCCTGTTGCAGCACTGCCAAATTTTGTGGCGCAAACAGGCTGTAATGATTTCCCAGCACCGGCACAGAGGTCACCTGCGCGTAACGGTTACGCCAGTGCAGATCGGCGGGAGTGTCCGGCGGTTGCTCGAGTGAGCGAAACAGGAAAACCGGCGCATCGGTCACCCCGTTGTCCTTCAACAGCCTCGCCAGCCCGCCGCGATCGAACCACACCGGCATGTTCGTGTTCAGGTGCCAGTTTAGCTCCGCGGCAAACTTGCGCGGCAGTCGCGCCATGTGGTTGTTGGCGCCCAGCCAGCGCAGGACTCGTGGCCGGTCGCCCAGCCATTTTGCCGCGGCCGGGGCGAAGCCGGAGAACTGCGGCCCCACCGGCCTGATCGCGCGCAGCCACGCGGAAATACCGCTTAGTTCCCACGTGGCATTGCCATCGAGGATACCCAGGAATCCGATCCGGCGGCCGCCGGCGGCGAGCCGTCGCGCAACCGCATGCGCCAAAACGCCGCCAAAGCAGAGGCCAAACAACATCACCGGAGCCTCGCCAAGCCGCGGCTCGATCTCCGCGACGATGCGATCGAGCAAAGCGGGATAGTCATATTTCGATTCTGTCAGCACGGGCCAGGCGGGCAAAGGAATCGAGACGATTTGTGCGATCCCGGCGCACGCCCTTTGCAGGACGGATTCACTCGGATCCAGATGATGACGCACCCGAACCAGAAAAATCGCCGGCAGCTCTGATTTGACCTTTGGACCGTCTGCCGCTCCGCTGCCATTCTCGGCCAGAATGCGGTCAAGCACCTGCACAATTTCGGTAGGCCGCATTCGCACGCTCAATGCATCAACCGGGACGGAAACCCCGAGGCTCGCCTCGCAACTCAACGCGAAGTTCACCAGTGCAAATGAATCCCCGCCGGCCGCGTCAAAACGCTCATTCTCAGCCGGATCACGTCCTTGCAGCACTTCGGTCCAGGCATCCGCGACCACCTTGCGGGTCAACCGGGAGGTTTGCGGGTGTGGTAAGTCAGTGCCCGTATGAGGGGGCAAAGCAGTTGCCGTCCGCGTTGGCGGCGAAGCGACAGTCCCGGATTCCATGCCTTCAGCGATGTCGACTTCACTCAGTAAGCCCTCGCGGCGGAATCGATTCAGAATCGAAATGATGCCCGGATAATCATGGTTCAATGATGGGGCGGCGCTTGCGATCAGCATTGCGTGGTGGGGGAACGCCCTGCTCTGCCCCATGGCCAGCATGACGGTTGCGACCGTTGCCTCACGCGAGTCGACTTCGATCACGCGTCCGCTGACCACGTGCCGCAGAGCGTGGCGTTTGCTAGCAAGCGTGCTGATCTCGGCCGAGCCCAGTGGCATCGTCCAAACCATCCAGTCCTGATCCAGCAGAATTCTGTGCCCGGCCGTCAGGCGTGCCGCCACCTCCGGGCGACCAGCCAATTCCTGCAAACGAAGCCAGACCTGCCGAAGCGCCGCTACGCGGGCCGCGTAAGGGGTCCTGCGACCGGAAGTCTGGGTGGGCGACCACACATTGTACTGCACCCTTGCCGCCGCGACATGGCGGAAGCGCAAGCCAATCATCGCGGCAATCGCACTGTACTCGACATCGGTGCCAATTCTGGCATCGGGGAACCAGGCGCGTTCGGCCTGAAGGATTTCCGCGGCCTCGCGCCGGACAAGGTAGCTGTGGGGCGGATACCACACGCCGCTGAGGCTCCGCAGAATCTGATCGTCCACCTGTCCAAGAGCATTCACATGGTCGCGGCGATTTCCGTTGGGCAAGTGCCGTGAGTCCATCCAGTCGCAATAGGCGATCGCGGAATCCCGATCCCGTTCCAGCGCATCGACCTGCAGCGCGATTTTCTCGATCCCGAGCGCGTCGTCGGCATCCAGCCATTGAATGTAATCGCCGCGGGCCAGCCCATAGCCCGTATTGCGCGCGTGGTTGGCGCCCTGATCGGGACAATGGACGAGTCGGAACGGGCGCGGCTTACCCGTAGCGAATGACCGCGCACGTTCGGCGCTGCCGTCGGTTGAATTGTTGTCGACGAAAATCAGCTCGATGTTTGGGTAGCTTTGGGCGAACACCGACCAAAGTGCGGGTTCCAGCATCCGGCCGGCGTTGAAGCACGGCATAATCACCGAAACGAGTGGGGACATTCGATTTTTAGGGTTTCCTTTGCGCTCCGATCATAGCATCGCCGGGATCGGCCAAGACGAAACATTTTCGCCGGCGGCGGACAAGACCAGCAAGAGAGTGAAGCCCGCGAACAGTCAGCCGCGTGATTTGCGCCGCCGGCGCAGGAAGCCCAGGGCGGCGAGAGCGCCGCCAAGCAACGGCAGCGATGCCGGTTCAGGAACGGGGTTGAATTTTATATCAACCACGGCGTCTCCATTGCCGGAGACACCGACGACGTAATTGTCGCCCGAGATCAACGAGTTATCTCCCAGATCCGCCAGGACGCTACCGGGTACAAATACTCCGGGGTGGAAGGGTTCACTGTCGGGTGAACTTAGCGTTAGATCTGGGAGACTCCCACCGGTCACCGCATAAAGTTTCAGATTTCCAGGGTTGTCGGTAACGTTGCCGAAATAGCTTCCTGAAATATCTGCTGCATTGGCGGGCCCGGTCCAAGTAAATTCCCAATAAGCGGGAACACTTACAGAAAGATCGAATATGTCGTCGCCAATGCCTATATTCCCGACATAATCCGGATTCTGTGGCGTGGGACCAGAGTTGGTAACGATACCAGCGTGTGCGGAACCCGGGGCCAATGCTGCGACAAGGGATGTCATGCCCAGCGCCACCGCGGCTGTTGAAGATAGCAGCCGGTCCATTAATGTCTTCATAGTCCCTCCCCACCCTGGGCGCCCCCGGCTTGCGCTTATGATGGTTGCTATTGGTGCGGCACGTCAGCCAGCCGTTATCCAAATTAAGCAATTCTCGTGCCGTGTAGAAAACCTGAGCAATTTCAATGATT
>JANWHR010000069.1 GCA_025450355.1 Micropepsaceae bacterium | reverse complement strand
GTCCGATCTGCTGCCCGTTGGCGATTGGGAGAAGGTTGCGTGCTATATGGTTTCGCGGGCGCTGGAGCATGGAACCCGGCGCGCCGAGGAGATGCGCGAAGCGGCGAAGACGGTCGCCGAATCCGGACTTGTTCCGCTGATGGCTTCGGCCACCGCGGAACGCGAAGCCTGGGCGGCGGCTTATCGCGAGGCGCATCGCCTGCGGAGTGACCTTTCCGCAATGCTTGACGCCATGCGCGCCCAAAACCATTCCGCTTTGCCTGAGGGCCGGGCCGCCTGATCTTTTTCCACGGGGAGTTTCATGATCATCGACTGCCACGGCCATTACACCACAGAGCCGAAAGCCCTGACCGAATTCCGGCAGAGGCAGACTGCGGCGGTAAAGGACAAAATTGCGCCGCCCTCATCATCTTCGGTGCAGATCACGGATGACGAATTCCGTGCCAGCGTTGAGGGCAATCAGCTCCGCATCCAGCGCGAACGCGGCACCACGCTGACGCTGTTTTCTCCGCGTGCATCGGGCATGGGGCACCATATTGGCGACGAGAAGATCAGCCTGGAGTGGTCGCGCCTGTCGAATGATTGCATTCATCGCGTCTGCACCCTGTTCCCGGAAAATTTCATTGGCGTCTGCCAGTTGCCGCAAAGCCCGGGCGTGTCACCAAAATCCTGCATTCCGGAGCTGGAGCGCTGCGTGAATGAATTGGGTTTTGTCGGATGCAATCTCAATCCCGATCCGTCCGGCGGATACTGGACGGCGCCACCGCTGACGGACCGCAGCTGGTATCCGCTGTACGAAAAGCTGTGCGAATTGCAGGTTCCTGCCATGGTGCATGTCAGCATGTCCTGCAATCCGGATTTTCACACCACCGGGGCGCACTACATCAATGCGGACACGACTGCGTTCATGCAGTTCATTCAGGGCGACCTGTTCAGGGATTTTCCCGATCTGAAGTTGATCGTCCCGCATGGCGGCGGAGCGGCGCCATACCACTGGGGCCGTTATCGCGGGCTGGCGCAGAATCTCGGACGGCCGCCGCTCGATGAAATGATGCGCAACAATGTGTTTTTCGACACCTGCGTCTATCATCAGCCGGGGATCGATCTTCTCGTCAAACTGGTTTCCGCCGACAATATTTTGTTTGCGTCGGAAATGCTGGGCGCGGTCAAAGGGGATGATCCCACGACGGGCAAGCCTTACGACGACACGAAGCGCTACATCGACGCGACCTCCCTGCCTGCGGCGGCAAAGCAGAAGATCTTCGAAGTCAACGCGCGCACGGTGTACCGGCGCCTCGGGCCGAAGCTGGACAAAATCGCCGCGGCCCGGAAGTGACACTGTGACGCTCATCCGGCAGCTCTGGTTTCAGGTGCTCGCCGCGATGGCAGCGGGCATCGGGTTGGGGATTGTGCGTCCCAATCTTGCGGCCGAAATGCAGCCACTCGGCGATGCCTTCGTCAATCTTATCCGCATGGTGATTGCGCCGGTGATTTTTTGCACGGTCGTGCACGGCATTGCCTCGATGAACGACATGCGCCGGACCGGCCGCGTCGCGCTGAAAAGCCTGATCTGGTTCGAGGCGATTACGCTGCTGGCGCTGGTCTTTGCGCTGGTTGCCGTGAATGTTCTGCGTCCGGGGGTTGGCATGAATGTCGATCCCGCATCACTGGATGCGGGAGCGATCCGCAGCTATACGGCCGCCGCGCAGCACCAGAGCGTGAGCGAATTTCTGCTGCACATCGTGCCGGCGAGCTTTCTTTCGGCTTTCGTCAGTGGCGACCTGCTGCAGGTGCTGTTTGTGTCGGTGCTGTTTGCGTTCGGCCTGTCGCATGCGGGAGACCGGGGCAAGCCGGTGCTGTACCTCATCGCGCGCCTGTCGCAGGTGTTTTTCCGGATTGTGGGTTTTATCATGTGGGCAGCGCCGCTGGGCGCGTTTGGGGCGATGGCGTTCACCATCGGCCGCTTTGGCGCCGGGTCACTGGTTTCGCGTGGCAAGCTGCTGGTGGAATTCTATGCCGTTTGCCTGCTCTTCGTGTTCATCGTTTTTGGCGCGATCGCAAGAGCGATGGGCCTCAGCATTCTCCGTTTGCTGAATTACATCCGCGAGGAATTGCTGATCGTGGCGGCGACGACATCCTCGGAAACCGTGCTGCCGCGCCTGATGCAGAAGCTTCAGGACCTGGGATGCGAGGAGTCCGTAGTCGGCCTTGTGATCCCGACCGGCTATTCTCTCAATCTGGATGGGACCTGCCTCTATCTCGCGACCGTTGTCGTGTTCCTCGCACAGGCGACCAACACGCCCCTGTCCTGGGGCCAGGAACTGCTTCTCGTCCTGGTGGCGTTGCTGACGTCCAAGGGAGCGGCAGGTGTGGCTGGTGCCGCGTTCGTCGTGCTTGCGGGCACGATTGCGTCGGTGGGCACCGTCCCCGTCGCCAGCATTGCATTGGTGCTCGGGATTCATCGCCTGCTGTCGGAGGCGCTCACCTTCGTCAATGTGGTGGGTAACTGTCTTGCCACGATCGGCATCGCGAAATGGGAGCGCGCGGTCAATCCGGAAGTGCTGTACGCGAAGCTCGGGATGGCCCCCGCGCTGCCGGTTGCGGCCCCTGCGGAATAGGAGAGCGTTTTGAGCACACCGGTCAATCCACCCTATATCCCGTTTCATCCAAACCCTTCCAAACCGCAGTTCCGGCCGCCGGCAGGAAGCGTCGATGCGCATTGTCATGTCTTTGGTCCTGCGAGCCGTTTTCAATACGCGCAAGAACGCAAGTACACGCCTGTCGATGCGACAAAGGAAACACTGTTTGCCCTGCGGGACTTCCTGGGCTTCGACAAAAACGTCATCGTACAGGCGAGTTGTCACGGTACGGACAATTCGGCCCTGCTCGATGCCCTGACCCATTCGGACGGGAAAGCGCGGGGGGTTGCGGTGGTCGGCGAAGACGTCAGCGATGACACTCTGAGCATCATGAACGAGATGGGCGTGCGTGGCGTGCGGTTCAATTTCGTCAAGCGATTGGTCGATTTCACCCCTCGCGAGGTGCTGGAAGAAATCGCCACCCGAATAGAACCGCTTGGCTGGCACGTCGTGGTCTATTTCGAAATGGCCGATCTTCCGGACCTGGAATCGTTTTTTACATCGCTGCCGGCCATTGTGGTGGTCGATCACATGGGCCGGCCGGATGTGCGGAAGGGTGTGGACGATCCTGACTTCCGGCGTTACCTGCGGCTGCTGGATCAACACCAGAACATCTGGACCAAGGTGTCCGGCCCGGAACGGCTGACCGTGAGCGGTGCGCCCTATGATGACGTGGTGCCCTTCGCGCGCGCGCTGGTCGAACGTTATCCGGACCGGGTGCTGTGGGGAACCGATTGGCCGCACCCCAACATGCCAGTTGAAGCGCCGGACGACGGCGTGCTGGTGGACATCATTCCAAAAATCGCGGTGACGGCAGAATTGCAGCGCAAGCTGCTGGTGGACAATCCCATGCGGCTGTACTGGTCATGAAGGAATGGACCGGGGTGCGATTATCTGCCGTTCTGGCCGGCGCGTTGGGTTTGTTCATCACGACGGCCGCAATGGCCCAAACACTGCCGGCGCCATCGCTGAATTTTCCCCAGGTTTCGGGCGAGGGCTTCACCTGGGGATTCTCCACCGGCTTCGATTACACGACCGGGAAATACGGCGCGACTTGCGCATTACCCGCAACCACCCTGACCTGCACCAGCAGCGGTACGACCGTGTTCGACATACCGTTCATCGGGATGGTGCAGTTCGACCGTTTGCGGCTGGAGGCCACGGTCCCCTGGGTGGATATCGAGGGGCCGGGAAAGTTCGCCGGCGTGTTCGGGGTGCCGGTGATTGTGGCGCCTGAAAATACCGAGCCCAAGCATCGCTCCGGGATCGGCGACATCACGGCGGGCGCTGCATTCGCCGTTTCGCGCGAAGATGTCCTGCTGCCGCGGATTGAAATTGAAGGGGTTGTCAAACTGCCGACAGCCTCCGGTGATCTGGGTACGGGCAGGACGGATTACGGCGCGCAGGTGAATTTGTTCAAAACGGTGGTTCCGGGCCTGACCGCGTTCGGATCGCTCGGTTACGAGTGGATTGGCGAAATCAACACGGTTTCCCTGCACAGCGGCGCACGGGCGACCGCGGGGGCTGAATTCACCTTTCTGCCGCTCTCCGCCGGTGGCGTCTTCGATTATCGTCAGAATGCCTGGCAGGGCGCGCCCGACTACTTTGCCTTCGATCCTTACGTCCGGTGGAACATTATTGCGGGAATCGGAATTGGAGTTTACGGCACCTTCGGCATGACACATTCCACGCCGAGTTCGGGTTTTGGCGTGCGGCTGTCCCTCTGAAGCGACGCCTCCTTGCCTCTGCGGTAAGGGTGGTCTAATCGCGTCGCAGGCCCGATTTGAGGAAAGCACCGCCTTGGCCCTACCGAAGGAATATGACGATCTTCCCGGCACGTTTGTCTTTGATGCCGACCAGGCGCGCCGCGGCTATCATCTCAACATGTTCTGCATGTCGCTGATGACCGCCGGAAACCGCGCCGCCTTCAAGGCCGGGGAGCGCGCCTATCTCGACAAATGGCCGATGAGTGAGGAGCAGAAGCAGGCGGTGCTGAAGCGCGACTGGAACGGCATGCTGGAGCTTGGTGGAAACATCTACTTTACCGCCAAACTCGCTGCCACCGACGGGCTCTCGTTCCAGCAGATTGCCGCCATGATGACGGGTTCGACGCAGGCCGAATACGCGAAAATGATGCTGAACGGCGGCCGGCCGGTGGAAGGAAACCGCAGCAAATCGGAATGGAAGAAATAATGGCCAGAATCGTCGCAGGGGTTGCCTGCTCGCATATTCCGGCCATTGGCGCGGCGTGGGACAACGGAAAGGCGGACGAACCTTACTGGCGGCCGGTGTTTGACGGGTTTGAATATTCCAAAAAATGGATCGCGAAATTCAAGCCCGACGTCCTGATCGTCGTTTACAACGATCATGCCTCGGCTTTCTCACTGGAAATCGTGCCAACCTTCGCGATCGGCTGCGCGGCGGAATTCCCGATTGCCGATGAAGGCTGGGGGCCGCGGCCAGTGCCTAAAGTGATCGGCCATCCCGAGCTCGCGTCCCACATCGTGCAATCCACTGTGCTGGATGAATTCGACATCACGATCGTGAATAAAATGGAGGTCGATCATGGCCTCACCGTGCCACTGTCGCTGATGTTCGGGCGGCGCGAAGCGTGGCCCTGTCCGGTGGTCCCGCTCTGCGTCAATGTCGTTGTCTATCCGGTGCCGACCGGCCATCGCTGTTACATGCTGGGCCGAGCCATCCGGAAGGCGGTGGAAAGTTTTGACCTGGACCTGAGGGTGGTGATCTTCGGCACGGGCGGCATGTCGCATCAGTTGCAGGGGCCGCGCGCGGGCCTGATCAATCGCGAGTTCGACACGCGGTTTCTCGACAATCTCACGCGTGATCCGCAAAGCCTCACGCGCATACCCCACATCGAATACTTGCGGGAGACAGGTTCGGAGGGCATCGAAATGGTGATGTGGCTGATCATGCGCGGCGCGCTGGACGATGACGTGCGCGAAGCCTACCGCTTTTATCACGTGCCGGCGTCCAACACGGCACTCGGCCACATCATTCTCGAAAATGCGTCCTGAAAGGGTCATGTGATGAAAATCTGCGTTGCCGGCCAGGGGGCGTTTGGCCAGAAACATCTCGACGCGCTGAAGCGCATCCCCGATGTGGAAGTGGTGTCGCTGATCGGGGGCAGTCCGGCGGGTACGGAAGAAGTTGCCAAAAAATACGGCATTCCGCATTGGGGACATGATCTCGGCGAAGGAATCCGGCACGCCGAGGCGGTGATCCTCGCCACGCCCACGCAGATGCATCGCACGCAGGGCGAACAGGTCATGCGCGCGGGCAAGCATGTGCTGATCGAGATTCCGATTGCCGACAATGTCGAGGATTCGCAGGCGCTGGTGAAGAACGCGCGGGAAACCGGTGTGGTCGCCATGGCCGGACACGTGCGGCGGTTTAATCCCAGCCATCAATGGGTTCACCGGCGTGTCGCACAGGGCGACCTTGCGATTCAGCAGATGGATGTGCAGACCTATTTCTTCCGCCGCACCAACATGAACGCGGCGGGTAAACCGCGAAGCTGGACGGATCATCTGCTGTGGCACCACGCCTGCCACACGGTCGATCTGTTCCATTATCAAACGGGGCAGACCAGTTCGGAATGTTATGCCGTTCAGGGGGCGCGCAACCCGAAGCTGGGCATCGCCATGGATATGGGGATTCTGTTGAAAGTCCCGTCGGGCGCGATTTGCACGCTGTCGCTTTCTTTCAACAATGACGGCCCGATTGGTTCGTTCTTCCGCTACATCTGCGACAACGGAACATATCAGGCCTATTACGACGATCTCGCGGACGGCAAAAAGAATCCCATCGATCTGAGCAAAGTGGATGTTTCGATGGACGGGATCGAACTGGAGGATCGCGAATTCATTTCCGCGATCGGCGAACGGCGCGAGCCTAACTCTTCGCTTGCCCAGGTGCTGCCATGCATGGAAGTGCTCGGCCGTCTCGAACAGATGATCGACCCCGGCCGCTCATGCATCGTTTAAGGCCCTCCTTCCTGTGCAGGCGAGGTGAAGGGTGAATCGCATGCACGCCCGCAAAATCGGACCGTTTGACGTCTCCTGCATCGGCCTTGGCTGCATGGGCCTGAGCCACGCCTATGGTGCACCGCCGGAGCCCAAAACCGCGGCGGAGATTCTGCTCAAGGCGCTTGATCTGGGTTGCACCTTTTTTGATACAGCCTCGCTGTATGGGCTGGGCGCCAATGAATCACTGCTGGGCGAGACGCTGAAGCACCGGCGCCGCGAATTCGTACTGGCGAGCAAATGTGGAATGTTGCGCCCGCGCGAACCGGACGGACGGCCGGAAGTTCTGAAGCGCACCTGCGAAGAATCATTGCGCCGGTTGCAGACCGAAGTGATTGATCTTTACTATCTCCACCGCTGGGACAAGCGCGTCCCGATCGAGGACAGCGTTGGCGCACTCGCCGAACTGGTGAGGGAAGGCAAGATCCGCGCCATCGGATTGTCGGAAGTTTCCGCGGCGACTCTGCGAAGGGCGCATGCGGTTCATCCGATTGCCGCCGTCCAGAGCGAATATTCGCTGTGGACCCGCAATCCCGAAATTGCGGTGCTGGAGGCGTGCCGCGAAACGGGCTCGGCGTTTGTGGCCTTCAGCCCGCTCGCGCGCGGTTTTCTCGCGGGCGGTTTGCGGGACGTGTCCACGCTCCCGCCCAGGGATATCCGCCTCGCGATGCCGCGCTTTCAGGGGGACCATTTTGCGCGCAACCTGAAACTGCTGGATGGGTTTTCCGTCATTGCGCGCGAGAATGATTGCAGCATGGGGCAACTCGCGCTGGCATGGCTGCTGGCGAAAGCGCCCCACACCGTTCCGATTCCCGGAACCACGCGGCTGGGTCATTTGGCGGAAAACATGGCCGCTTCGGATATCCGGCTTGTGCCTGGTGCGGTGCAACGGATGGAGACGCTGATCAACGCAGGCACGGTCAGCGGTCCGCGGTATAATGCCGCCACTCTGGCAGAAATCGATACCGAAGGTCCCTGACGTGGACGCGAGCAAGGTAAAACAATTCGTGCAGCAGATGTGGGATGACGCCGTCGTCCCATCGCTGGTCGAGTACATCCGCATACCGAACAAATCGCCGAGCTTCGATCCGGACTGGGTCACACACGGCTATATGGATGCCGCGGTTGAGCTGATGCGGTCCTGGGCGCGCCATCAGCTGCAGGGCATCAGCGGCGCGACGGTAGAGGTGGTGCGTCTTGATGGGCGCACGCCGCTGATTTTCATTGAAATTCCCGGTGAAGGCGACGAACCCGTGCTGCTCTACGGGCATCTGGACAAGCAGCCGGAGTTCACCGGCTGGGCCGAGGGGTTGGGTCCGTGGACTCCGGTCATGCGCGGCGAAAGCCTCTATGGCCGTGGCGGCGCGGACGACGGTTATGCGATTTATGGCGCGCTCTCCGCCATTCTCGCGCTGCACGACCAGAACGTCCCGCATGCCCGCTGCGTGGTCCTGATTGAAGCCTGCGAAGAATCGGGCAGCTACGATCTTCCGTCCTATGTCGATCATCTCGCGGTGCGGATCGGCAGTCCGGGGCTGGTGGTCTGTCTTGATTCCGGTTGCGGCGACTACGACCGGCTCTGGCTGACCACTTCGCTGCGCGGGCTTGCGAATGCGTCTCTTACAGTCCGTGTGCTGACGGAAGGGGTCCATTCCGGCGATGCTTCCGGAATTGTGCCGTCGAGCTTCCGGGTGTTGCGGCACCTGCTGTCGCGGCTGGAAGATGAAAAAACCGGCGAAATCCTGCCGCGCGGCTTTTATGCCGATATTCCGCCCGCCCGGTATCAGCAGGCAAAGGCGGCGGGGGCCATTCTGGGCAACGCGGTGTTCGAGAAGTTTCCCTTCGCCGGACGAACGCGGCCGATGGCGACCGACCCGGCCGAACTGATTCTCAACCGGACATGGCGGCCGCAGCTTGCGATCATCGGCCTGGACGGTCTGCCTGCGCCGCAGAACGCCGGCAATGTGCTGTTGCCATACACCACTGCGAAGCTGTCGTTGCGTCTGCCGCCCACGATGCCGGGCGACGCGATGGCGCTGATGAAGCGTATCCTTACCGAGAATCCGCCGCAGGGCGCGGAGGTCACATTCGAGGCGTCGCCCTTTGTCAGTCAGGGCTGGAATGCGCCTGAACTTGCGCCATGGCTGGAGCAGCTCATCGGCCGCGCGGCCGAGGCGTCATTCGGAAATGCGCCCGCCTATATGGGCGAGGGCGGCAGCATTCCATTCATGGGCATGCTGGGTGCAAAATTCCCGCAGACGCAGTTTGTGATTACCGGTGTTCTGGGCCCGCATTCCAACGCGCATGGCCCGAATGAATTCCTGCATATTCCGACCGGAAAGCGCGTCACCGAAACCATCGCCCACATCCTCGCCGGCCACCTGGGCCACGGCTAGATCTGGGCCGCCGATGGCTGTCGTCCGTTCCCTCAATCCTGAGCTTGCGCCACTTTATTTGGATGGGAACGCATTGGGTGCACATCGCGACTCGCGCTAAACTATCGAAACAAGAGTGCACCAATTTCGATGTCGTCCTCGCTCCGCCGATCTGTCGATGAAATCCGTCTGGCTGCGACGGGCAGGCTCGATTCCCGCCGTCGAGCCGCCCTCGGCCAGTTTATGACGCCGTCTGCGATAGCGGATTTTATGACCTCCCTATACGAGCGCTGGCCCGCAGAAATACGATTGCTTGATCCCGGCGCTGGCGTTGGTTCGCTGACTGAGGCTTTCGTCAGGCGGTGGGCGGAAAAAGCTCCTCACAACTCCCGGCTCGACGTAACCGCCTACGAAATTGATCCATTGCTGATCGGTTACCTCACGTCGCACTTTGACGAATTGGTTGCTGAAGCATCCAGCTGGAAGCGAGACCTGCGATATTCGGTAATTCCAAAGGACTTCATCGTCGAAGGCTCCTTTTCTGCGGCTTTCAGGGGGCCGCGCTATTCGCACATCATTCTGAATCCGCCCTACAGGAAGATCGCCACGGCATCAGATCACCGCCGTTTGCTCAGCAGGGCGGGAATCGAAACGGTCAATCTGTATGCTGCTTTTCTTGCGCTCTCCGTCGAGCTTTGCGAGCCGGGCGGAGAAATCGTCGGCATCGTTCCGAGAAGGTTTTGCAACGGGACTTACGTTCGCCGATTCCGCGAATGGTTGCTTGAGCGAACATCCATCAGGCACATCCACGTTTTTGGAAGCCGGCAAAAGGCGTTTCAGGACGATGAAGTTCTGCAGGAAAACATCATCATCCATCTTTCCAGGGATACGCCCCGGCAATCCTCCGTGGTCTCAACCTCGACAGACGCCACGTTTCACGACCTCCGTCAGCTTACGCTGCCATTTGCCAGCATTGTGAAGCCGTCTGATCCCGAGCGGTTCATCCATATTCCTGACTCACCCACGCCTGCCACTTCAAGGCTGTTCAAATACAAACTCAGCGAGCTCGGGTTGGACGTCGCAACAGGACCGGTGGTGGATTTTCGTGTCCGCGAGCACTGGCTCGCAATGCCGACGCAGAATTGCGTCCCGTTGATTTATTCACACCACTTCCGGGAAGGTCTCGCATGGCCACGCGAACACCGAAAGCCGAATGCATTGGCGCTCAACGAGGAAACCAGAAAATGGCTGATGCCGAGGGGGTGGTATGCAGTCACAAAACGGTTCTCATCAAAAGAAGAGAAACGAAGGATAGTCGCGCACGTTGTTGATCCAACTGCTTTACCCGGCGAGCTTTACGGGTTTGAGAACCACCTGAATGTCATTCATAAGACGAGAATCGGCCTGACCGAAGAGTTGGCCCGCGGCATCGCAGTTTTTCTTAACTCGACCGTCGTTGACCAGCATTTCCGCACCTTCAGCGGTCATACCCAGGTGAATGCGACCGACCTGCGGTCTTTGGAATTCCCCGCAATTGCCGAGCTTGTGCGATTCGGTGAATGGGCGAAAACAAGAAGTTC
>JANWHR010000068.1 GCA_025450355.1 Micropepsaceae bacterium | reverse complement strand
TCGCCTGGTCCCAGAAGCAGGATTCCGGCTGCGCCTGATCGATGTGGGCCCGCTGAAGAGTGTTTCGCTGGTTACGCGGCTGAAAACATTGATGCGGCTGCCGGGGAGCATTTCCGAGTGCAAACGACTGATTCGAGAGTTCCAGCCGAACGTGGTGTTCGGGGTTGGCGGGTATGCGTCGGGCCCTGCTATGGCGGCGGCGCTGAAGCTGAAGATCCCGACCGTGGCCTTTGAGCCGAATGCGATGCCAGGGCTGGCCAACCGGCTTGTGGGAAAGAAGGTGCAGGCAGCGGCGCTGAATTTTCCGTCGGCGGCGCATTGGTTTGCGCATAGCGAGGTGACGGGCATTCCGGTGAGGCCGGAATTCTTCAAGTTGATACCGGCAGCAGGTCCGCCACATCTGCTGGTTTTTGGCGGATCGCAGGGGGCGCGGATTTTCAATACCGAGGTGCCGGCGGCGATTGCGACACTGCTTGACGCGGTTCCAGGGCTGACGGTGCTGCACCAAAGCGGCGTGCGGCATGCGGCAGTGACGGAAGAGGCTTACAGGATCAGCGGAGCCGATCCAGCGCGTTGGGAAGTTCGGCCGTTCCTGGATGACATGCCGGTACAGTTCGGACGGGCCCATCTTGTGCTGGCGCGCAGCGGGGCGTCCACAGTCGCGGAGTTGGCGGCGGCCGGCAAGCCGGCTCTGCTGGTGCCATTTGCCGCGGCAACGGATGAGCATCAAAAGCGCAACGCGGAGGCCATGGTGCAGGCCGGCGCGGCGGTGATGCTCGAGGAGCCGGAGCTGGCGAATCCAACTACCCTGGTGGACTCGCTGGCAGGGCTGTTGAGGAATCCTGATCGGCTCAAGCAGATGTCGTCCGCGGCGCGGCGACAGGCGCATCCAAAGGCCGCGGAGCGAATCGCGGATATGCTGGCGGCGCTAGGTGCAAAAAATCCCTCGCTTGGAACCGAACAGTCAGATCTGAAACAGGCGGGATAGGAACAGCGAGAAGCCGGCACGAATACCGTCAGCTACCCCGCGATTGAGTTGAGGAGAGCATTAAAAAGGCCCGTCCGGAACGCCGGACGGGCCTTTGCTGCGCGGCTGGAACTTACCGGTGTCCCCCACCACCGTGTCCGCCGCCACCGCCTGCGTGGGCTCCACCACCGCCGCCACCATGGAAGCCGCCACCGCCGCCGCCGTGGAATCCACCGCCACCGCCGCCGTGGAATCCACCGCCCGCGTTGCCACGGAATCCGCCGCCGCCATTCATGTGAGCGCCGCCGTTGCGTCCACCATTGAATCCGCCGCCAACATGGCCGTTACCGCCAAAGGCGCGAGGCGGGCCGGCATAGCCGCCACGGGAGCCGTTGCCATAGGGCATCCGGCCGCCGACTCCGCCGCGGAATGAGTTGCCGCCATGATCGCCTCCGCGGAATCCATTGGCGTATCCACCGCGGCCGTTACCGCCGCGGAACCCGTTGGCGTAGCCGCCGCGACCGTAACCGCCGCGGAATCCGCCGTGGAATCCGTCACGGCCCCAGTTACCGCGACCCCAATGGCCGTGATCGAAGTGGTACAGGTAGCCGCCACGCCATCCCCATCCGTACCAGGGGCCGGCGCCGATAAAGATTCCGTCAGAGAAAAATGTAGGTCCGTAGTAACCGTAAGGGGCGCAGGTGTAAGGGTAATAAGGGTAATAGCCCCATTGGCATACGGGCGGGCCGTAGTCGCCGTAGTAGCTGTTGTCGTAGTAACCGTTGTCGTAACCGCCGTCATCACCGTAATAGCCGGGCGCGGCCACCGCAGGGCCGACGCCGACGCCTACACCCCAGGAAGCCTGGGCATGGGCGCGCGTGGCCGGAATCGCAAAGGGCAGGAGCAAGAGCAGGGCGAACAAGTATCCGTGGACTTTCTTCATGGGTCCTCCTTGTGCCTGCCCGCTGCAGTCTGGCCGTTTACGGGCTGCGGAGCTGCCTCCGCTTTTGAGCACTTGCCGACCCGGTCGTTCGTCTGCCGGGCCGTCAAATAATAGGACAGCAATTCCAGCGCATAGTTGCGCGGATTTTCGAGTCCGGCTGAAGAATGAAGGCAACCTGAATGTCGAAGCATTCAGCTCGGATGGATCATGATTCCAATGCAGTTGCGGAGTGTACGGTAGTGGACCCACGCCGGCCGTGGGCAGGGAAAGCGCACAAAAATATGGCCTCTCCAGGTTTGGAAAGGCCATATTTTCTCAGAGCGCCCAATTCCAAGCGCTCATAACGGCTTAGCGGCGGCGCCAGCTTTCAACTCGGCCACGATCATGATCCCGGCGGAGATGATGGTCGAAGTAGCGGTCGCGGCGCCAGTGGTCGCGATCGTAGTGGCGATAGAAATGATCGTGCCCGCGGTAAACGCCGGCAAAGGCCCAGCGGCCGGGTACCCAAAAGCCATTCGCATAATATCCGGCGATCCATGTGTAACCTGGGCCGGGGTATGGCGGAACGTAAGCCGCCGTGCGCCATTTCCGATATAAAAGCCGATTTGAGCCGCCTTGGCGGGCGTCGCCGCCAGGCCCAATCCGCCGATTGCCAATGCTGCTGCAAGCATCCACTTCGTAATATTCTTCATATTTCCCCCATTCCAGCGGACCCCTGTTCGGCTTGCTTTGTCCGCTCCGGCTGTGTGCTGCCGAACTTATTTCTTTCGGCCTCATCAGTGCCGGCCTTTCGATTTGAACAACCAGTTGCGACTAAAAGTTTCGGAGCGATCGCGAAATAAAGAAGCGCAACTTTGAGCGACCGTCAGCATCGGTTCCGATTGCTTCTGCCGATTGGTTTGCATCGCATTGGCGGCTAAGGCCGCTCAATGGAATGGCCCCTCAACTGGAGGGGCCATCGGTTTGCAACGGATTTTGCAGAGAGCGTCGGTTGCAAACCAAACCGGATTAGCGGCCGTGGCCGCGGTTATCGCGCCGGCCATTATCGCGCCCGCGGTTGCCGTTGTCGCGGCGATCCGCGCGACCGTCGCGATCGAAATTGTTACCGCCGCGATAGGCATCGCCACGATCGCGAAGGTTGTTGCGATAGTGATCGTCGCGATCGCGCACTCTGCCGTTGAAGGCCCAGCGGCCGGGGATCCAATAATTGTTCGAGTAATAGCCGGCGATCCAGACGTAGCCTGGTCCGGGGCAGGGTGGAACGTACTCCGCGCCCGTGCCGATGTAAACGCCGATCTGCGCGGCGTTCGCGGGCGCTGCCGTGAAACCCAATCCGCCGACCGTCATTGCTGCTGCGAGCATCCATTTCGTGACGTTTTTCATATTTCCTCTATTCCAGCGGACCGTGCCGAATTTGCGTTTTCGTCCGCTCCGGCTGCGTGCTGCTTAAGGCTTCTTAATCTTTCTGCTGTCCTTGGCAGCGCCGGTTCATGCCGATTCAACGTGGGTTGCGAAGGAGAGTTGCGGAGTGTTCGCGAAAATATAGATGCGCAACTTTGGCGCGTGCGATGCATCGGAATTTGCTCGCGCGATGGCAGCCGGCAGCGAAATGGCGGCTTGAGGGGCGCTGGCCGATCAGTACTTTCCCGTGATCACTGTTACTCTGAAACCAGACTCCAGATGTTTGCAACTTCGCAGCACGTACACTTCATTGGCATCGGCGGCATCGGCATGAGCGGCATCGCCGAGATTCTGCTCAGCCTGGGCATGAAGGTGTCGGGGTCCGATTTGCGGCGCGGGCCGGTGACGGACCGGCTGGCGCGACTGGGCGCGACGATTTATGAAGGACACGATGCGCGCAACGTGGCCGACGCCACGGTGGTGGTGACCAGCTCGGCCGTGACAGCGGCGAATGCTGAAGTGATCGAAGCTCACAAGCGCAAGATTCCCGTGATTCAGCGCGCGGAAATGCTCGCGGAACTGATGCGTCTCAAATACGGCATCGCCATCGCAGGCATGCATGGCAAGACGACAACCACGTCAATGGTGGCGGCGGTACTGAGCGCGGGCGGGCTTGACCCGACGGTGGTGGTGGGCGGGCGCGTGGATGCGCTGGGCTCGAATGCGCGTCTGGGCACGACGCAGTACCTGGTAGCCGAGGCGGACGAGAGCGACCGGTCGTTCCTGAAGCTCTCGCCGATCCTGGCGGTGGTGACGAATCTCGACCGCGAGCACATGGACTGCTATCGCGATATGGCGGACGTGGAGCGCGCATTTTTGCACTTCATGGACCGCGTGCCGTTTTATGGCGCGGTAACGGCGTGCATCGACGACGCGCGGTTGAAGAGCATTCTGCCGCGGGCGCGGCGGCGTGTGTTGAGTTATGGAACGGCCGCGGAAGCCGATTTCCGGCTGAATTTTCTTGGCGCGGGTAAGAACGGCGGCTTCTCGCAATTCGAAGTGATTACGCCGGCAGGCCCGCTGGGGCCATTCGAGTTGCATGTGCCGGGTCGGCACAACGTGCTGAATGCGACGGCGGCGGTGGCGATCGCGCGGCAGCTTGGAGTGGGGCCAGAGAAGATCGCCGAGGGCTTGAGGAAATTTCGCGGCGTGGACAGGCGCTTCCAGCAGATGGGGCAGGCCCGCGGCGTGCGCGTGGTGGACGACTATGGGCACCATCCGACGGAGATCCAGGCGACGCTGGCGGCGGCGCGGGAATTTTGCAAGGGCAGGATTCATGTTGTCTTTCAGCCGCACAGGTTTTCGCGCACGCGGGACCTGCTGGAGGAGTTCGGCGGCGCGTTTGTTGACGCGGATACCGTGATCGTTCTGCCGATTTATGCGGCCAGCGAACGGCCCGTTGCAGGGGTGACGGCGGAGTTGCTTGCCGGCCGAATTGCGGGGCCACGGGTGAACTTTGCGCCGGAATTCGCCATCGCGGTGGAGAAGGCGGTGGATGCGGCGCGCGAGGGCGACGTGATCCTGACGCTGGGTGCGGGCAGCGTGAGTCACCTGGCTGCGGAGATTTTAGAGGCACTCAACAGCCATGAAGACATTGAGGCTGCGGCGGTGACAGCGAATGCGCCGGCGCTTTCAGGCGAGGCGGAGCCAACGCCGACGAAGGCGAAGCGCAGAGGCATGGCGACGAGCTAGACAGCCGGGGCTGATTCATATCTGTCGCGTTCGATCATTGACCTGGCGCCCATTGCCGATTCCCGTTCCCTGATTTCCGCCCGTAACCGCGCGGATTCCCCCTAATTATTGCGAATTTTCCACCGCGAGTCGCAGGCTATAGTTGGTTTGGCGACTCTCACGACCCCCGGCTCAGGCGTGGCAAACCAAGGCGGCAACCAAACCCGGCCACTCATCTTCGAGGATGAAGCGCCCGCGGTGGCGCGCATTCGGCGTGTGCAGCAGGCTGCGCCTCCGAGCGCGCGCCTGCGCCGCGGCGGACCCGGGATGCCTCTGGACATGGACGACCTCGACGGCGAGGACGATCCGCGTTCCAGGCTGCGCGGGTCCGGCGAAACGCGCGGGCCGTGGTGGCGCCCGAGCAGCACCACCGGGCGTGTGTTCCTGGCCTTCGGCGCCTTCATCGCGCTGAGTTTGCTCACCACAGCCTATTTGCTGCTTAAAGGCTATCTCGAGCACGATGCGCGATTCCGAATTGCCGGGACAAGCGACATACAATCGACGGGCCTGAGCCAGGTGAGCCGCGCAGAATTGCTACCCGTGTTCGGCGAGGACATCGGGCGCAACGTCTTCTTCGTTCCGCTGAGCGCGCGCCGCAAGCAGCTGGAACAGATTGCGTGGATTCAGAGCGCAACGGTGATGCGGCTGCTGCCGGACCGCATCCGAGTGTCGATCGTGGAACGAGAGCCGGTGGCTTTTGTGCGTAACGGACGCGGGATAGGCCTGGTGGATGCGCATGGCGTGCTGCTGGGGATGTCGCCGGCGTCAATGGCTGCGCATCACTATTCATTTCCTGTGTTGACGGGGGTCGATCCGGGCGATCCGCTGCCGGCGCGAGCGACGCGGGTTGCGGTGTACCTGCGGCTGATGGCCGAACTCGATTCGACAGGACAACACTATTCGCGGAATCTTTCCGAAATCGATTTGACTGATCCCGAAGACGCGCGCGTGCTGATGCCTGAGCCGGGCCGGGACATTCTGACGCATTTCGGGGAGGATCATTTTCTGGAGCGGTACCAGCGCTATCGAGATCACATCGCCGGGTGGCGGCAGCAGTATCCGCGGCTGGCGGCGGTGGATTTGCGCTACGACCGGCAGGTGGTGCTGCAGATGGCTTCAGGGGATCAGGAGTCGGCGGCGAGCGCTG
>JANWHR010000067.1 GCA_025450355.1 Micropepsaceae bacterium | reverse complement strand
TTAAGCCTGCCGCCAGCGTTCGTTCTGAGCCAGGATCAAACTCTCAATTTGATCCGTAGAGCTCGTGCTCGAACTTCCGTTGTTCGTCATTGCATGACGAGGTCTAAACCGGCGGATTGCTCCGCCAATTCGACTTTCCATGTTTTGACTGAAGAACGCGAGCCAAAGCTCGATCTGTTACACCCGGACGAATCCGGGTTGGCGATCGAACCGCCTCCCACGTTCCCCTTCCTCGAATCACAATGTCAAAGAGCGCCGCTCGACGTGAACTTTCATCATGCCAGAGAAGCAACGCCTTTCGCAAGGACAGGCCGCGACAGGCGTGGGCGGCTGATATAGGCGTGGCATTTGCCCAAGTCAAATGCGAAATCGCGCCAACATTCACCTTTTTTGTGAGGCTGCCGCAGGGGTTTGGCCTGGTTCCCTGAGCGCGAAACAGACTGCAAATGCATGACGTTGGCCAAATCCCGAAAAAGCAAGGGGCCGGTCACCCGGCCCCTTGTGTGCTCTTCAGATCAGAATGCCTCAGCCGATTGCGGGCATGCTGTCCATCTGACCGTAGCTCAGATCGGCGACGACGATTTTGGCCGCCGGATCGAAGCGAAGGTGAGAATCCGACACCGCGACGGTCTTGTTGTCGCTGAGCGTGATCACCGCTGCGCCGGGCATCATGTGCTGGAACGTGCCGACCATGTGGCCGTCACGGTCCATGACGGATGCGCCGCGCAGGGAGAGGTCGGGATTGGTGACGGTGTTGACCACCACCAGCCGCTCATGATGCGGATAGATCGCCACCCACTCGTCGGTCACGGCCGGAACGGTGTTCTCGGCGACAACCGTCTCACCGATCACCGGGCGCTCGATGATCTGTTGACGGACGATCCTTTCGACCGGCTGCTGCACGACTTCCCGGCGCACCACCGGACGGGTGAAGGTTTGCTGCGTCACCACCGGTTGGGTCACCGTCTCGTTGCGCACGACCTGACGGGTTTCCGGCGTCCAGACGGTATGCGGACGCATGACGGTTTCCTGCGTCACGACCGGACGGGTGACCGTCTGTTGCGTCACAACCGGCCGCGTGAAGGTCTCTTCCGCGACGCGCTCACGCACGACGGGACGGGACACGATCCGCTCGGACACAACGGTTGAAGGCGAAGCGACAATGGCCGCGGACGGCGCAACAACGGCGGACGAAGCGGACGTCGCGTTCCAGCTCGACATCTGCTGGTTATAGGCGTTCAGCTTGGTCTGATAGTCCGACCAGCTCTGATTGAACGCCTGCTTCTTCGCATTGAAGTCGTTCAGCTGGCTCTGATAGGCCGAGTCTTCGCTGCTGATCTGCGCCTGGGCGGCCTGCTGCGCGGCAAGGGCCTGGTTGTAGGCGGCGACGTCTACAGAATTGCTGGTCGAGGCGACAACGCCCGTCGCGCCCGGCGTGCTGGTGATGATGCCCGGCATCGCGGCCTGCTGTGCGTTCAACTGCGAGGTTTGCGCAAACTCCCACGGAAGCGAATGGTCGGGATATTGCGGCGGCGACTGGGCGAAGGCGGGCGACATCGCCACCGCCACTGCGAGGGTCGCGACGCTGCCCAGAACAAGGTTCTTTCTCAGCATGTTCGTCTCCTTATGCGGTTGGGTCTCGGCGCGTCACAGCGGCCGGCACCCCAAGGGGAAACGAGTCTGAAATTTCGCTGTTCCGGCTGCTCGCGCTATCGTTCGCCACTCATGCGCGCGTGTGGTGATGAACGCGCTGTATCTTTGCCATTCGCTGCGCTTTCGCGTGGCTGTGATCCGCGTGCGGAGCTTTCGTCTCGGGCAATTGCGCCGTCGCGAATCGGGGAGGCAGACTGAGCGGCGCGGGCTGCGGGTTCGCACCGGGCTGATACACGAGAAACAGCCCGGACACGACCACGACCGCAAAGGTCAACCCCGCCAGCAGAATGGCGAGACCGGAACCGGTTGGTCGTGGAAGTTGCTGGCTCATCGGGCCTTCTCGGATTCGTGAACGAAACGGAGCCAGCGGACATAAGGTTGCGCCGAACGAGGAGCGAGGGGAGAGAAAACGAGGAACGAGCGAACGCACAAGCCGCCCACGGGACGGTGCTCTCGCTTCTGCTTTCTCGTTTCTCGTTAAGCCGTCGCGATGTATTCTTTCAGGGCCTGGGCCTCGCGCATGGTTTCGTCGATGCGCGTTTTGACGACATCGCCGATGGAGATAATGCCCGTGACCCTGCCCTTCTCGACCACCGGCATGTGGCGGAAGCGGCACCGGGTCATGGTCTCCATGATTTCGGCGATGGTATCGGTTTCCCGGCACACCGCGATGTTGGAGGTCATGCGTGTGCGGACCGCCAGAGGCAGCGCCGCGGCCCCCGCTTCCGCGAGTGCGCGCACAATATCGCGCTCGGAAATAATACCGGCAAGCCGGCCGCCTTCGCGCACGATCAATGCGCCGACCCGGTTCTTCGTCAGGACCATTGCGGCATCCTGTAGCGTGGCATCGGGCTGGATGCCGAGAACCTCGCGCCCTTTTTCATTGAGGATGTGAGAAACGAGCATGGGCGATCTCCAATGGATTTCCGGCCCTGGCCGGCGCGAGTTTAACGCGATCTGGAGTTTCCGTCCCGGTGGTCTCGCGCTGCGGAGCGAATTCCCTTATACGGCGGAGGCGGCAAAGAAGTTCAGCCATGCGCGCAACAATTGCGTCATTCAAAGGGCCGGCGCTGCTTGGCAGCGCCGCCCTGGCAGTCACGGCGGCGTGGATATCGCTGCTCTTCTTCGTGATCGGGCCCCTGTCGCGGGGGTAACCCCTTCCCGTTCAGCCAACCGGAACAATAACGCTGTGCGGCACCAGGTCGGCAGTGACGTTGAGCACCGCGCGGCCGCGGTCGATGGACCAGCAGTCGAAATCCATGCGCCGGATATTCCGTGCGCCGCCCGGCAGACGCATCTCGACCTGGTCGCCGGGTGCGAGCGTGCCGTCATAGATTTGCGAAACCGTTCCGTCGGCGAAGGCGGCCGTGATGCTGCGGCAGGCAACGTCGGCATTGCCGCGGGCGGTAAAAGCCAGAATGTCACCGGTAAAATTCGCGTACAGCACGGACGTGTGCGTTGGATTCGCCCACAGATCCACCGAGCCGGCCGGCGTCATCATGGCAAGAGCGGGAACTGATACAAGGCTTCCGGCAAGCGCCGCGAGCGCAACAATAGAACCCTTCATGGCGGATTCCCCGAATTTGGCTTTTCAGCGAGGAAACGGCGCTTGGGGCGGAGATGTTGCCTCGCAGTTTTGTGCGCTCCCGGATTCGTGCCCGAGGGAGGAACGAGAAAATAATAGAAGCGAGAAACGAGAGGCAGCCGCCCTGTAGCTGGGCCAGCGCTCTCTTGCTCCTCGCTCCCTCTTCACTCTCTTCTCAATTTGCGCATGGCGGCGGCGATGGCGAGACTTGCCGCGTCGCCACGCTGTTCCAGGCCCGCAATCGCCCCGGCAATGTCCGCCGGAGTCTTGTTCTGTGACAGTTTCAGCTTGCCCTCCAGCGAGGCGAACGTGACCTCGAACCCGGAGATTGCCCCCAGCAGCGCGGTCAGTTGTTCCGGATTGAGTTTGCCCGGCGACCAGGGATTGTCTGCCGACGCATAGGCTTCGTGCTGGCCGGCAAGCGCAAAAACCTGGCGCCGCAATTCTTCCGGATTCAATCGCCGCACCCGCCCGGCGCCCTCTGCCGCAATGTAGTTCCAGGTAGGCACCTGCGGGGTTTTGTACCAGCCGGGCGAAATATAGACGTGCGGTCCCATGAAGCTGATGGTTACCGATTGCCCGTCGTCCAGCGCAGCCATCGGATTGGCGCGCGCCAGATGAAATTGCACGCGGCCATGAGCCCCATCCCCGCTAAACAGCGTCGGAGCGTAGGCCAACCGGATCTCACTGCCGATCAGCCCCGCGATGACGGCAAAGGAATGCCTGCGCACCAGCTCATGCACAACGGCACGGTCCGAGATCTGGAAAACCGCTGGATTGTACATGATGGCTGGCTGCTGCTCCTGGCGTCCTTTGATATTACCGCAGGATTTGACGGACTGCTTGTGCGCCGGGGAAATCCAGAACGGCGCAATTGACGTAAGTGTACTGACAGGTGGATTTCCGCAGGGGCACGATGGGTCAGACGCCGACGAGTGAGGACTTCTTAAGGCAGGCCGGCGAGTACCTTCAACTGGCAGAGGGCAGTTCCGACGAGACCCTGCGGCGACAGTATCTCAAAATTGCCGGCGAGCTGACGCTCCTTGCGGCTGCGCTGGAGACAAAGTCTGACAGCGAAAATTCGCATTCCGAAGGGATTGCTGCCCCGGAACAGTGCGAAACCGCCGAAAAACGCCGATAACAAGCCCTTCGCGGGCGCCATGGCCCAATTTCGGCACCGGAAGGTTTCATTGTGATACATGGTTGTCATTTCTGAGTTTCCGTCGCCTGAGAACAATATCCATCTTGATGGATCGGTGCTGAAATTCTTAACATGCCGGGCAAATGAAGATTTTTCCGGGCATGAGCGAAGAACTCCGGCCGTCGAGTCCGAAAACACTGGGCGACGTGCTTTGCGCCAGCTCCCGAGCGCAGTTGCCGGAGGCGGTCCTGGCAAAACTGGTCGAATCCGTTTCGGCGGGCGACCAGCAGGCCTTGCATGCGCTTTACCTGATAACCCACCGGATCGTGTTCACGCTGATGATGCGGATCACGGCCAATCGGGAAACTGCGGAGGAACTCACCATCGACGTGTTCCACGACATCTGGCAAGGGGCATCCCGGTATGATGCCGAAAAAGGCACGGTGGCCGGCTGGATCATCAACCAGGCGCGCTCGCGCGCGATCGACCGTCTGCGTTTCGACAACCGGAAGCGGCGCAAGAACAGTGGCGATCAGCAGCCGTTGCCCGACCCTGTCGCCAATCCGCAGGACGTGCTTGAGCGGCAGGAGCAGGAGCGGTCAATGCGAGCGGCTCTCGCGACACTCACGCCCGGCGAGCGCCAGGCGATCGAGATGACGTTCTTCGCCGGGCATAGCCATGCCGAAGCCGCGGCACGGCTGAATCAGCCGCTCGGCACCATCAAGACGCGAATTCGTTCGGGACTGCATAAACTGCGCACTGCCCTGGCGGACGAGGGCGGCAATCCATGAGCGCAGCAGGAACGGACAATTGCGAGTACGGGGAATTAACCTGCGCTTATGCGCTGCAGGCGCTGCCGGCGAGCGAGACGGCCGCAGCGGAAGTACATATCGCGTCGTGTCCGGCGTGCCAGCGCGAACTGGCTAGCCTGCGCCCGGTGCTCGATCGCCTGGTCTCCTGGCCCACCGGCATCCTGCGTCCGGATGCGTCATTGCAGAAGCGCCTTGCGCTGCGGATTGGGACCGCGGAACCATCGGTAATGCCTCCGGCGCTGCCATGGCACGAACCGGAATGGGAACAGGTAGCGCCTGGGATCGAGTGCAAGCTGCTGGCATCCGACACGGTACGGAACCGGGTGAGCATGCTCGTGCGCCTTGCGCCCGGCGGATGTTACCCGGCGCACACGCACGCGGCTGAAGAAGAGCTGTATCTGCTGGACGGCGAGTTGTGGATCGACGGCCGCAAGCTGTATCCGGGCGACTACAATTATGGTGCCCCGGGAGCTGGCGACGACGACGTCCGGAGCGAAACCGGCTGCACCTGTCTCCTGATCACCAGCACCAAAGACATCCTTCGCTGATACAAGTTACGCTGCGGGTTTTGCCGATCCCCGCCTCGCCATCACCACCGATTTGTATCGGGCCTGCATCTTGGGATCGAGAAACTCGATCATCAGGCTGTCTTCCAGCCAGAATTCCACCAGGTCGAACGGGCCGCGGTCGCAATGGACCGCGCGCCAGCCTTCGCGCGCGCCCACCGCAATAATCTCCTCCTTCGACAATTTGGTCCCGACCGCGAGATGGAACGCGCCATAGCGGGGCGGATTGTCGGCATGGCCAAGCCGCACCATGTCGCCGTCTCCCGTGCCCGGCATCATCACCTCATCGCGGGGATAGACCTCGATCGCGGTGCCGTACTCCTCATCCGCTCCTCCACGCGCCATGAAGCTGTGCCGGCCGACGTGGAACGGGCTGGACCCGCCGCCTAGAATCTCACCCAGAACCCGCGCCACACGCTCGGGATCATCGGCGGGAACAGACGCATGAAAGATCATCGGAACCTCCTGAGCACGATTGGAATTGCGTGATGCTACGGCGGGCGCCCGCCGTGTCAACTCAGCTCTCTGCGCGCGGCGTCTCCCCTTCACCGTGAAAAACTCCGTCTATATCGATTCGCGCCACCATCGCCGCGGAATCGGCACCGGCCGCGAGGCCGATGTGACCAGGTGCAGCTTCCGCTCGCAGCCGGTGACGCGGATTGGGCGCGGAACAAGGGTGGGGGACTTTGCGGCCAAACCTGCATGCGAGTGCATCGTTTAAAGCCAAAATTCCTTGCTTAAAAATGCCTTGCATGGGTGAACTCCGGTTAACCGTCCGTTCATGACATGCAGTTCACGGTTTTCCGCGGTCGCAAACATGACGCGCATGTCACGACGCCCCTGGCGCGCTCCTTCCGGCCACGATTTGGCCATAGGTGTCCCAAACCTGATAAGCATTCCGCATAATGACGATACAATTCGGGAGTACCGTCATCCCGTGCCTGGTTCTCGAGCAGGAGGATCGAAAACACAGGCTCGATGACAATGGAGAAACCAAATGATTACCGCATTCTTCGCAATGATCGGTCTGGTCGTTGCGCTTTATCTGGTCGATTTCGCCACCGCGCGCGAGTTGTGATGGAAGCACCCAGGACCGCGCGATCCGGGGTGGGACCTACTCCGTACTCTGCATCGGGCGGCGCCGTGGGTCCCGCATCTGCGCTATCTGCCGCTTCGTGCGGGATGACATTTCATTTTTTCATTCGGCAGCAACAGCGGCTTTTCCGTCCAATGATGTTATAAGGCGGACTTCATCGCCCACGCTGATTGAACCAGGCTGAAGAACCGTCGCGCGAACGCCGGCGCGATTTTTGAACGCCGCACGGAATCCCTGTTTTTTCGCGAGCTTCTCCGGATATCTGCAGGGCGCGGCTTCTTCAAATCCGCGCAGCCGGACGCTTCCGATGACAAATTCCCGGCCCACCAAATCCAGCAGGGAGATCCTGCCGGCAATCACGATGTTCCGCCTCGTTTCGGCTGCCGTGAATGGCACCGCAAGCGTCGCGTTGGATTCCAGTATGTCGTCCCGGCTGATCAGCGTCA
>JANWHR010000066.1 GCA_025450355.1 Micropepsaceae bacterium | reverse complement strand
GCCCCAGACTTCCATGACCGTTCCGGCAATCGGCCAGGCGGTTCCGTCGGGATCGCCATCGCTGTAGCCCCGGCCGCCCGGATTCATCATTTCGCCCCGCACATCCATCAGATGCAGCGACAGCGGACTCTGCATGCCCGATTCGAAAAGTTTGGCGGCGTCTGACGCCGCCACCCGCTTGCCGCGGAGGCGGCCGGTGCTATCGGCAATGGCGGCAGCGACCGACGCAACGGCCGGGTTGGCCGTCAGGACGGCTTCAAGTTCTTCCCGGGCGGGCTTGTGCAGGTGCGCCGCAGGAACGGTGGCTTGCTTGTTCATGGCCGTAAAATAACGCGCAAAAGCGAAAAATGCGTGGCTTCCGTCAAAACAGCTTGGGCTTTAGCCAAAAGCGCTAACCTCGCCGGTCCCCAGCGGCACCTGGAGCGCTGGAATCCGTCCTTGCCACATCGTGAACCCACAACTTTCCGGGAGTCTATTGAAACAACTGTCCAAGGAACCGTTGCCCATAAAGGGGCGCTCCCGAGGCGATCCGATGCGGGGCGGTGCCTGTCGGAATAAGCACGGAGGTCTAAGATGGCAATAACATACAATGAAAGAGACGTTGCCCGAATCGAGGCCGGAGGTTCGATCGCGGAAGCCGTCGGAGGAATTGCGGTTGGCGTACTGGCGATCATAAGCCTTGCGGAAACCACACCCTCTGCGGTCCTGACGTCCATCGCGACAATAGTTTTGGGCGTTGTGCTATTGGCCGAAGGCGGCACGATTGCCGCTGAATTTTCCCGGCTGATCGGAATCCGGGTGGAATCCGGTCCGGAAGGAAGTCTCGAAGCCGGTGGATTAACGCTCGAACTGTTTGCCGGAATCGCACTCGTTGTCCTGGGAATTCTGGCGCTGATTGGAGTGGCGACCGAAGTTCTGATCGCCTGCGCCGTCATCGTCGCCGGGGCGGCGCTGATTCTCAGATCGGGGCCGCTGCTCGAAATGAGCGACCTTAGAAATCAGACAGGCGAGTTCCCGGACGCGCATCGCAAGCTCGCGCATGTCTCGGCATCCGGAGCGGTAACCATTCAAGTCCTTGCCGGAATCGCAGCAATCGTGCTGGGGATTTTGGCGCTAACCAACATGAGAGATTACGGATTCATGTTTGGCGACATCGGACTGCTTGTCATGGCCGCCGCCCTGACGATTGGATCCGGCATTGTGACGGGAACCATGTTCCGTATGCTGACGCGTCGAGGTTAAGTCCTCCGGCAGGGCGCCCGCACGGCGCCCTGCCGGATTTTTGCACTTCTGTCGCCTGGTTCGCGAAATCTTGTTGCGCGGCCGCGGGCGCTCCGATGTCGGCCCGATCAACCGGCCGCCTGCCGCGCGTTATTACGACGGCCGGTGAATACAGAATCGGCACGATATCGTTTCATCCTGAAAAAAAGGCGTAACTTGCAATGGACGCCAGAGTCCCCCAGACGCCCAGAAAGCCGCCGGTAGAGATCAACCGGCGCAACCCGGGGAATCGACGCACAAATCTTTGGTGGATATTCGTATTGGTGGCGCTCGGAATACTGTGGTTTTGGAGCGGCCAGCAGAGTTCCTCACGGCAACAGCTTCCGTACAGCGACTTTCTGGCCGATCTGAACGCGGGCATGGTGAAGCAGGTCACGCTCAGCGATCAGACCATCAGCGGGACACTCACAGCAATCGATCCCAAAACCAGCCAGCCCCAGACCTTCATCACGCAGAAGCCCGATGACGACGCGCTGGCGCAATCACTGGCCGCGCACGGAGTAAAATTCAATGTCGTCCGGCAAACGAACTGGCTCGGACTCATATTGAGCTGGGTGTTGCCCTTTGGCCTGATGATCCTGTTCTGGGGTTGGTTCGCGAGTCGCGCGCGCAATCGTGGAATGCTCAGTCTGGGAGCCAACCGTATTCATATTCATGCCGACGCCGGAGTACGGGTGACATTCGCAGATGTCGCAGGAGCCGAAGAAGCGAAGGAAGAGCTGAAGGAGCTGATCGATTTCCTGAGGGACCCAACGCGGATTCGGAGCCTGGGCGGCCGAATGCCGAAAGGAGCGCTGCTCGTAGGACCGCCGGGCACGGGCAAGACGTTGCTGGCCCGAGCGGTTGCGGGCGAGGCGAATGCGCCGTTCTTCAGCATCAGCGGGTCGGAGTTCATCGAGCTGTTCGTTGGGATGGGGGCGGCGCGGGTCCGTGAGCTGTTCGAGCAAGCGCGGGAAAAGGCGCCATGCATTGTTTTTATCGATGAGCTCGACGCCATTGGCGGAGCGCGCGGCATCGGACTGAGGCTTGGCGGCAACGACGAGCGCGAGCAGACTCTCAACCAGCTGCTTTCGGAAATGGACGGATTTGATCCTTCGACCGGTGTTGTCGTCATGGCGGCCACCAACCGTCCCGAGATTCTGGACAAGGCGTTGTTGCGCGCCGGACGTTTCGACCGCCAGATCATCGTGGACAAGCCCGATCTCGCCGACCGCGGGGCCATTCTCCGGCTGCATACCCGTGGCATGAAACTCGCCGATGGCATCGACCTTCGCGTCGTTGCGCAGCGCACTCCGGGATTCGTGGGCGCCGACCTCGCGAATATCGCAAACGAAGCCGCGATCCGGGCACTGCGCCACGGCCATTCCGCGGTAACGATGCCGGATTTCGAAGAGGCCATCGACCGGGTCATCGCGGGACCGGAGAAAAAGCACAGGGTGCTCAATGCGCAGGAAAAGCGGCGCGTGGCGATCCATGAGTCCGGCCATACGCTGGTTGCGCTGACGGTTCCGACGGGAGAACCCTTGCACAAGGTGTCGATCATTCCCCATGGCGTGGCGGCTCTCGGGTACACGCTGCAATTGCCGGTGGAAGAAAAGTTTCTGTCCACGGAACAGCAGTTCAAGGATCAGCTTGCCATCCTCCTTGGAGGACGCGTCGCCGAAGAACTGGAATTCGGCGATATGTCGAGCGGCGCAAAGAACGATCTCGAACGGGCCACCGAGATCGCGCACAACATGGTGACCCAGCTCGGCATGAGCGGAAAGTTGGGGCCGCTGACTTATGGCCGGCGGCGGCAACTGGCGTTTCTTGGCGTTTCTTCAGAGGAAGAACGCAACTACAGCGAAGATACGGCGCGGATCATCGATGGCGAGGTACGCGCGCTGATCGAAGACGCGTATGAACGGGCACGGCAGATCCTCCAGGCGAGACGCCGGGCGCTTTCTGCGCTGGCCGCCGCTTTGGAGGAACGAGAGGTACTGGATCTTGGGCAGGTCCAGGAGGTATTGGCGGGCGAACATGCCGGCGGCGAATCACCGGAGGGCGGCCGGCCGCAGCCAGTCCATGTGTAGTCGTGTCTCAAGCAGCTTGAATTAGCGGCCGGAGTTCGGTCACGTTCTTCACGCGTTCAAGCGCAAAAACCTTTTCCACCAGCCGGTCGAATTTTGCCGCGCCAAGCACCGGCACGATCAGGTCCCGCGCCTTGGCAATCAATTCCTCTCGCGTCATCGGATTTCCCGCCGTGCCACGGACGGTTTCGACGCGGTCGCTCAGCACTTTGCCACCGGACAACGTCACCTCGACGACACCGACCCGCTTCGGCATCAGTTTTTCCAGACCGGCATCATGGACCAGTTCCACCTTGGCGCGCTGCTTCAGCACCGCGGGGTCCTTCATCCGCGCCAGATCATGCGCGGATTTGAAGGAAACCGTTCCATCCACCAGCATGACCGCCATCAGGTGCTGAAGCGATATGTCGGGAATCTCCCGATTGTCCACGATGGACGCCTCATCCGTCGCGACCCGCACCACAACCTTCTGCACATCATCCGCGGCGAAGTGGTTTTTCTGAATGAGGTTCAGCAGGGCATCGAGCGGCGCCTGAATGGGCGCGCCCACGGTCCACTTCTTCACGTCGGTGCGCAGGATTTCGTAGCGATCACCCAATTTGTCGATCAGCATTTCTGATGGGTTCATCGGCCGGAAGGCGTCGAGGAAATTGTCGGGACCGGCGAAAATGTCATCGAGCCCGGTGCCGCCCGCCTGCACCAGAAGAGCAGCCGTCACGCCGTTGCGCGCGGGCATGCCGCCAAAGTCATAGGCCTTCTCGATGTGTTGCGGATCGCGCTGCCAGGAGGCGAGCCCGGATGCCGCTTGCGCGGTGTACGACAACAGCCAGCGCATCTGCTGCGCGGAAAGTCCGGCCATGCATCCCGCCGCTGCTGCCGACCCAAAGGTGCCGGCGATGGAATGCGTGCTGCGGTGGGTCGCGACCATATACTGAAGCTTGCCGAGCGTTTCGGTGACGCGCGGGCCGACGTCATATCCGAGCGCAACCGCGCGCATGAATCGGTCGCCGGATGCGCCGAACCGTTCGCCAGTCGCAAGCGCAGACGGCACGACAGAACAGCCGGGGTGTGATTGCGATGGCGGATGCGTATCATCGGTCTCATCCGAATGCGCCAGCATGCCGTTCGTGAGGGCCGCCTCGACCGGCCCGCACAGCAGGGCGGAGGCGGCGATGGTTGCGGTTTTCTCGCCCTGGCTGTTGCGCGCGAAGTTCAGCGCCACCTTGCCGGGCGGCAATTGCGAACCGGAAATCATGGCCGCAAAGGTGTCGAGGATCATCTGTTTCGCTTTTTCCGCCACGGCGCCGGGCAGTCTGCGTGCGCCCGCTTCCGCCATATAGGCGGACAGAATCGCAATAACGCGGTCCGGCGCGGCGGCACGCGCGCGATTGAACGCAGCGAGAGAGAACGCGGCGCCAGCGCCGCCTGTCACCACAGCGCGCCGGGACAGCGCGATTTTTTCGATTTTCATTCAGGTCTCTCCGTTGGCTCGCGCCGAGATTGCGCTTGAAGGCAGCGCCGCGCGGAGAATAAAGGAAACAGCCCGGCGGGCGCCAATGCGAAATCGGGCGATTTGAGGAGCGAAAATGGGGCGTGCCTGGCAGTTCTTCCTGATAGTTGCGATGACCATCGCCGCCTTCGCATACTTCTATTATGCGTCCGATTTCTACGCCAAACGCGCAACAGAACCACTCCAGTCCACCGCTTCGGCTCCAGCCGCAGGCACAAAGCCAAGCACCGTGCAGTAGCCGGCCTCGGCGAAAAAATCACGAATTGGTCACTCGGCAGGGCCGCTGCGCTGCTGTTTAACCGTGCAGCTTTGTTTTCGGCCGGAAAAAGGCTTTTGTACCGACGCAATTTTGCCCTGAACCGCAACCACGCTTGAGCCGGCACAAACGGCGAAAGAGATCATGAGCCGCAGCACCCGCATCGAATTGATGATTTTCGCCGCCGTCCTGGTGCTCCTCGTCACGCCCTTCCTGCTTCCCGTGAATATCTGGCGCGGCCCGATCGAGCGTGCCGCCAGTTCGGCGCTCGGGCGCGGCGTCCGGATCCGTGGTCCCATTCATCTGAACATCTATCCCGATATCGGCTTACGGCTGTCGGATGTTTCTGTTGCCAACCCGGAAGGCTCAAAAAACCCTGAGATGATCAAGGCCGGAAGCGTTGTGGTCGGCGCGAGAATTACGCCTCTGATGTCCGGGAATCTCGAAGTCACCGAGCTGACGCTCCAGGATGCCAGGATCAACCTGGAAACCGGCGCGAACGGCGTTACGAACTGGAGTTTTGGGGAAGAGCCCGCGGCCGGTCATCGCGCCGACGCCGCCGCACTCGACCGCATTGGCTTTTCCCATCTGAACCTCCGGCACAGCGAAATCGCCTGGGTCGATGACCGTTCGGCAAAAACTGCTCTGTTCAAGGATGTTTCGGTTTCATTGGACATGCCCGATGTGGCGAGGCCGACGCTGTCACTCCCGGTGATGCTGGATGGCGGGCTAACCTATAACGGCGAGCGCTTGAAAATTGACGGCCGGCTTGAGAATTTCGGCGCCTTGCTCGGCGGACGCAGCACCAGTGCAAGACTTTCGGTCTCGTCCAATGTCATCAACGCCGATTTTGAAGGGATGATCGGCAGGGGAAACATCTCCGGCGCACTGAAACTGGGTGCCCATTCGGTGCGCAGCTTCGCGGCCTGGCTCGGCAATCCCATGCCGCCGGGCAATGGCTTCGGACTTGTCGCGCTGGAAGGCGCGTTTTCGGCGCGCGACGGAATTTATTCCCTGACCCATGCGCACCTCGCCTTCGATTCGATGAATCTGAATGGCGATTTCTCCGTGGACGCCAACCGGGAAAAGCTCGCGCTCAAGGCCAATGCCACCATCGATCGGGTGGACGTCAATCCTTATCTCGCCCCGGGTGAATCCGACGACACGGTCGTGGCGCAAAAAGCGCGCAAGGCCAATCCCGATGCACCGCTGGCGCTTTCCGGCCTGCGCAGCATGGACGCGCAGGTAACGCTGGTGCTGGGTGGACTGGTTCTCCCGCACATGAAGCTCGACCAGGCGGTGGTGAAGGCCAATCTGACGAATGGCGTTTTGAACGCGAAAATGACCAGCATCGCGGCCTTTGGCGGCCAGGGCACAGCGACGCTCGTGGTGGATGCCAGCGGCAACGAGCCGGTGTTCCACCATTCCCTGGAAATTTCCGGCGTTAAGACCAAACCGTTTCTCGCGCAACTGGCGGGGGTGAACAAGATCGACGGAACCGGCGCGATTCGTTTCGACGTTTCCTCGCACGGCAGCACGACGCGCGAGATCGTCCAGCATCTCAATGGCAAAGGCGAAATAAGTGTCGCGGATGGGTCGCTGGAAGGCGCGGACCTTGCCGCGGTTGCGCATCTGCTTGAGACGGTCCTTTCGGGCGATGTTCCCCAGGCGGCCGTTGGGGAAACCGCCCAAACGCCATTCCGCAGCCTGTCGGCCAGCTTTGCGCTGGAAGATGGCGTGATGCATAGCCGTGACATGAAGCTGGCGAGTTCGGCGGTCGAGATCGACGGCGCGGGCGACGTGGACTTTCCGGAGCACAGGCTGGATCTGCATTTCGATCCCAAACCCGCCGCCGGCCGCCACAACTCCGGTTTCGGAGTTCCATTTTACATCAAGGGTTCGTGGGAAAAACCGCGCTTCGGAACGGACGGCAAGTCGCTGTTGAAGCGGGTGGATACCGGCGCTGTCCTGGACACGCTGACCCGGCCCGGCTTGTCTCTCAAGTCCCTATTGGGTAGGCAGAAGCCCGCGACGAATTGAGGGCCACCCCGCTTCATGAAAGTCCCGCGCTGGATGATGGCGGCAATCGCGATCGTCGCGCTCACGACCGGCGGCCTTTACTGGCTGTCCCGCCCGCCACCGAGTCTGACCGTGGTGAGCTGGGGCGACGTCTATGGGCGTGCACAGACAATTGCGCTGTTCCACCCCTTCGCCGACAAGGCCCATGTGGACGTGAATGTCACCGACTATGGTGGCGGAGTGAAGGAGATTGCGTCGCAAGTCTCGTCCGGCAAAGTCGAATGGGACGTCGTCGATTTGGAGCTCGAAGACGCGGCGAAGGCTTGCCGCGAGGGACTGCTTGAGCGGCTGGACGGGATCGAATTGCCGCCGGGCGCGAATGGATTGGCCGCCCGGCGCGATTTTGTCCCTGGCGCACTGGGCCGATGCTGGGTGGGCAGTGCCGTTTACAGCCAGGTGATTGCCTGGGATTCGCAGCGCTATGGCGAAGCCGGCCCCCGCACGCTGGAAGATTTCTTTGATCTCGAGCGATTTCCCGGGCCGCGTGGTCTCAGGGATGATGGACCAAAATACAATCTCGAACTGGCGCTGATTGCCGATGGCGTTCAACCCTGGCGCGTCTATTCGGTGCTGACGACCGAAGAAGGCGTAAACCGCGCGTTTCGCAAGCTGGACACGATCCGGAATTCGATTGTGTGGTGGAAACGCGTGGCCGAGCCTGAGGAAATGCTTGAATCCGGCAAGGTTGCAATGACGACGGCGCTGAATTCGCGCGTATTCGATCTCGATGCCGAGCCTAAGGTCCGCACCATTTGGGACGGGCAACTGTATCAGCTGGATGTTTTTGGCATTCCGAAGGGCGATCCGCGCAAAATGCTGGCGCTCGATTTCATCCGCTTTGCCACGGCCCCGGGGCCATTGGCGGAAGAAGCACGCTACCTCCCTTACGGGCCGGCAAGAATGTCGGCGATTCCGCTGGTCACGCCCAACCCGGAAAACCATGCCGACATGCGCCCGCATCTGCCGACTGCCCCGATGAATTTCTACCGCGCCCTGGCCGTCGATCCGGACTGGT
>JANWHR010000065.1 GCA_025450355.1 Micropepsaceae bacterium | reverse complement strand
TGATCGCGCCCGTCAGCGCCGGGACGCTCAGGGTCGTTTCCGTCGCAAACAGCATCCAGACGATGCCTGCCAGCGCCGCAGGCAGTGCCCCCACAATCACGAAGGGATCGACCCACGACTGAAAGTTCACCACGATCAGCAGGTAAATCAGCACAATCGCTTCCACCAGACCGAAGGAAATGCCGTCGAACGATGTGCGCATGGTCTCGGTCTGGCCGCGCAGGGTGACGGTTGCGCCCCGCGGCCGGTCCTTCGCCGAGCGGTCAATGACCTGCTGGATGTCCGCCGCAACCGCGCCGAGATCGCGCCCCTGCGTCGTGCCGTAAATATCGATGGCCGGTTGAATTGCGTAATGCGAGACGATTGCGTCGCTGTTCTCACGGCGCACCGTCCCGAGCGCGCCCAGCACCTGCATCCCCTTCGCACCCGAGCTGCCGGTCACCGGGATGTTCTGCATCTTGGACAGCGAATCGAGGCGGTACTGCGGCGTTTGCGCGACGATCGGATAGGAGGCGCCGTTCTTTGGATCGAGCCAGAAGGCCGGCGACACCTGGAAACTGCTTGCGAGATTTACGGTCAGGCTGTTGGTGACGTCACGCTCTGTCACGCCGACCGTCGCCGCCCTGGAGCGGTCGATGTCGATGGCGAATTCCGGATAATGCGACGATTGTTCCACGCGCACATCCGCCGTTCCGGGAACCTTGCTGACGCCGCGCAACAGCTCCTGTGCGTAAGATTCATTCGCCGCCTTGTTGGGACCGGCAATGATCACATCAATCGGGGCGGGCGCGCCAAAGTTCAGGATCTGACTGACGATGTCGGCGGGAAGAAAGGCAAACTGGCTGCCCGGAAAACTCTCCGGCAGCACCGTCCGCAACCTTTTGACATAATCCGCGGTGGGCCCGTGATCCGTCTTCAGGCTGACAAGGATGTCGCCATCCTCGGGACCAACGCCGCCGTCATTCGAATAGGCGCGATTCTGGCCGCTGACCGGCAAGCCGATATTGTCCACGATGGTCGCCACCTCTTTCGCGGGGATGACGTCACGGATCTTCGATTCGATGTGATCAAACAGCGCGGCGGTTTCTTCGATCCGGGTGCCGACCGGCGCCCGGACGTGGATGTTCATTTGGCCGGAATCCACGGTCGGGAAAAAATCCTGTCCGAGATACGGAAACAGCGCGAAAGAGCCGGCGACCAGCACAACGAAACCAATGAGAAAGCCACGCCGGTTGTTCAGCGCCAGATCGAGCGCGTGGCTGTAGCCCACGCGCAGGTGCTCGAACCGGCGCGAGAAGGCGTGCTGAATCAGGATGAAGGGATTGCGCGTCCGCCGCAAACCCGCCTCCGCGTCATGCGTAGTTGCAACAGCCACGCTGTGCGGCGTGCCATGTGCCTTCAGCAGGAAGTTCGCCATGACGGGAACCAGCGTCCTGGAGAGAACGAAGGAAGCAATGAGGGCGAACACCACGGCCTCGGCCATGGGCGCAAACAGGAAGCCGGAAATGCCGGGAAAAAAGAACATCGGCACGAACACGATACAGATTGAGATCAGCGAGACAAAAGCCGGCGCGACGATCTGCTGCGCGCCGTCGAAAATCGCCTGCTGAACCGGTTTCCCCTGTTCCAGATGCCAGTTGATGTTTTCGATGGTGACGGTCGCATCATCGACGAGGATGCCGACCGCGAGCGCGAGCCCGCCCAGCGTCATGATGTTCAGTGTTTGGCCCAGGGCCGAAAGTCCGGCAATGGAGGCCAAAATCGCCAGCGGAATGGACGTGGCGATGATCAGGGTCGAGCGCCAGCTTCCCAGAAACACCAGAATCATCAGGCTGGTGAGCGCGGCGGCGACGGCGCCTTCGCGCACCACGTCGCCGATCGCGGCGCGCACGAATATCGACTGATCCGACAACGGAGCAATGCGCAACGACGCCGGCAGCGCTTCGCGCATGTGTGGCAACAGCGCACGGACATTGTTCACGATGTCCAGCGTCGAGACGCTGCCGCTTTTCAGGATGCTCATCAGTGCCGAGCGGCGCCCGTTCACCCGCACCACGTTGCGTTGCGGCGGTGAACCGTCGCGGACATGGCCGATATCTCGCACATAGATCGTGGTCCCGTTCTGGTACGAGACCGGCAGATCGTTCAGTTCGTCCACCGCGGCGGGACTGTCGTTGAGTTTGATGTTGTATTCAAAAGGTCCGATCTTGGTCGTGCCGGCGGGGATGATCTGGTTCTGCGCCGCAATCGCATTCTCGACATCCTGGGCGGACAGATGCCTGGCCTGCAGTGCCTGCGGATCGAGGTCGATCTGAATTTGCCGTTCCTTTCCGCCATAGGGCGATGGCACGGCGACGCCCTGAACCGTCGCCAGCCCGGGGCGGATGAAGTTGTTGCCGATGTCGTAGATTTGCTGCTCGGTAAGCCCGTCGCCGGACAGCGCCAACTGCAGCACCGGAACCGTCGAAGCGTTGTAGTTCAGGATCAGCGGCGGCGTGATTCCCGGCGGCAGATATTTCAGCACGGTCTGGGACAGCGAAGTGACTTCCGCGGTCGCGGTCCGGATATCGGTGCCGGGCCGGAAAAATATCTTGATGATGCCGATCCCGAACAGCGACTGGCTTTCGATATGTTCGATGTCGTTGACATAGGTCGGAAGCTGGCGCTCGTAATAATAGACGACCCGGCCCGCCATATCGTCGGGAGACAGCCCGCGATAGGTCCAGACCACGGCAATCACCGGAATGCGAATGTCCGGAAAAATGTCCGCGGGCGTGCGCAGCGCGGCCAAAACGCCGAACAGCACGATGAAAATCGCCAGCACGATCGGCGTGAAGCGATATTTCAGCGCAATCCGGACAATCGCCGCCATCTGCCAGCTCCCTGCCTAATACCGGGAATCGTGCGGATTACCGGAACTGCCCGTATCCGCGGTGTAACCGGTCCGGGGCCATTCGTTCCGGTCGCCAGGCCCGAAGCCCTGTGGTAGAGGCTTCGCTGGCCTGATCACCTCCATTGGATGGTGCAGCTCGCTGTCCCCGGCACAGCTTGCGCCCCGGTGCTAAACGAGACCTTAATGGAGCAGTTTAAAGTGGAGGTATAAGGACTATTAAAATCTGCTTATATGCCGGAAAGCTGCGGGATCCCGGCCGGTTGAGAGCCACTGATCCCGTCCCAAAGCGCCCGGCCCAGAAGGTTTTCTGCCCCGCACCGCGCCCCGGCCTCTGCGGATCAAATTTCCTTGCGCCACCGCCACCGGGGCCAATTCAGTCATCATGTTTTTGGATTAAATTCTTCGGCGGGACAGCCCGATTCGGGCCGAATTCCGGATGAAAGGCAGATTGCATGCGTGTGTTGGCGGTTGAGGACGAAGACCGGCTGCTCGGAATCCTGCTCCGGACTCTCAAGGGCGAGGGTTTCTCCGTGGACGGCGTAACCACGGCGCATGAGGCGCTGGAGCAGATCAAGCTGTGTCATTACGACCTGATCATTCTGGACCTGCAACTTCCGGATGGTTCGGGAACGACGCTGTTGCGGCAGATCCGGCAGCAGCAGCGCAAGATGCCGGTGCTCATCCTCACCGCGCGCGGCGACATCGACAGCAAGATCGAGAATTTTGAGGCGGGCGCCGACGATTACCTGACCAAACCGTTTGCGCTCGCCGAGTTGATGATCCGCGTCCACGCGCTGTTGCGGCGCGGCCCGCTGATTCAGGACAACATCCTGAAGGTCGAAAATCTGGAACTCAACCGGCTGACCCGCCAGGTGCGCCGGGGCGGCAAGCGCATCGAACTCAGTCCCAAGGAATATTCGCTGCTGGAATATCTTTTCCTTCATACCGGCCGCACGCTGTCGCGCTCCATGATCGTCGAACGCATCTGGGATCAGTCCTTCGAGGGGCTGACCAATATCGTCGATGTCTATATCGGCCACCTGCGCCACAAGATCGACGAAGGGTTCGAACCCAAACTCATTCGCACGGTGCGCGGATTGGGCTATTCTCTTGATCCGCATCTGAAATGATCAACTGGCGCTCCATCACCTTCCGCCTGGTCGCGCTCTATTGCGGCCTGCTGCTGTTGCTGGGCGCTTCGTTTTCTCTTTTCACGGTGCTCGGCTTTGAGCGCTACAGCCGCGCAACCATCGAGGCGAATATTTCGGCGCGGGACGCCGAAGCCTGGGACATCGTGCGCCCCGTCATCGGAAATCCGACGCAGGTTTCCGAACTCATGGAGCAAAGGTTCAGCCCGTCAGCCCAGGACCGATTCTTCAGGATCACACGCAACGGCGCGGTGATCTACCGCTCGGGCCAGCCCGTCGATGGCAGTTTCGACGCCAATGCCGTTCCCGTGCCTCCGCCGGATTCCTCCGGCGTAACCCGCGACCTCGGGCGGCTTGTTCTGTACACAAACCAGTTTCGCGCCCCCGACGGAACCACGGTCGCCATTGAATCCGGCCAGTCGGATGTCTTTGCGCTGGGAATGGAGGTCAGCCTCGTCACATCTCTGGTGATCGGGCTTCCCGTATTGCTGCTGCTCGCGGCCATGGGCGGCTATGTGCTGATCCGCCGCGCGCTTGCCCCGGTCGAAAGCATGATCAAGGCGGCCGAAGCCATCAGCTTCAGCAATCCCGGCAACCGACTGCCGCTGATGGGAAGCGGCGACCGTGTCGAGGCGCTGGGGCTGGCGCTTAACCGCATGCTGGACCGGCTCGACACCGCCTACCAGCACGCCAACCGCTTCTCTTCGGACGCCGCCCACGAGTTGCGCACGCCTCTGGCCATCATCCAGGGCGAACTGGAATCCGCCGTGCTCGGCAGGGATTTGCCCGCCGAAGCCGACAGCGCCATCGGCACCGTGCTCGAAGAGGTCAGCCGGCTGAGCAAGATTGTCGATAATCTGCTGAAACTCTCGCGCATGGACCGGCCATCCGCGCATGGCGCCTGGGCCAGTGTCGATCTGTTTGACCTCGCCGGCGAAACCATCGATCAGATGCAATTGCTCGCCGGCGAAAAGCAGGTTGTGCTCAAAGGTCCGACGGGCGTCGGCACGCTCGTCAGCGGAGACCGCGACCGGCTGAAACAGATCCTGGTCAACCTGCTCGACAACGCCATCAAATATACTCTGCCGGGCGGACAGGTCGTTGTGGACGTCAATGCCGCTGGCGGTCAGGCACGCCTCTCCGTCATCGATACGGGAATCGGCATCGCGCCCGAAAGCCTCGATTACATATTCGACCGCTTTTATCGGGTTTCCACCAACCGGGGCGATTCCGGTGCAGGACTCGGTCTTGCGATCGTCAAATCCATCTGCCACGCGCATGGCGGCAACATTCAGGTCCGGAGCAGTCTCGGCGCGGGAACGACATTCTCGGTCACCCTGCCGCTCGCATCCACCGGTTCAGCCGTGTCTCCGGAGCCCGCAAGCCGCGGAGAAATCCAGCCCCGCGAACCCGTCGAATCCGCCGCCTGAACTACCGCGCGTATTTGCCCACGATGCTCGCGCCGGCGAGCGCATGGCCCTTGATCGCGGCATAGACTTCATCCCGTGTCAGCCCCGGTTTGAGCGCGCCGGGTTCGAGATCGGTCGCAACGACCGTAAAGACATAATGATGCGCCGCTTCGCCAACCGGCGGACAGGGGCCGATATAGAGCGCATTGTCCCGCGTGCCCTTGCCGCCCACAAAATTTTTCGAGCCGCGGGTCAGTTCACCTTCCGCAAAACCCCTGGCGCTGGCCGGAATGCTGTAGCCGAGCCAGTGCGAGACGCTCTGTCCGCCCAGTCCGTCCGGATCGAGCATGAATACCACGAAGCTTCTGGTTTTCTCCGGCGCATTGGCCCAGGCAAGCGCCGGCGAAACATTCCCGCCTCCACACATGCGCATGGGATCATCGGCGGCATTTTTTCGCGCCAGCATGCCGCCATCCGAAAAGGATGGCGATGTCACCATGAACGGCGCCGCCGCCGCGCTCGCCGCTGCTGCGTAGGCGATCGTCACGCCGAATCCGAGCGCCCTCATCGAAAGCCGCCTGAACATGCTTCCTCCCCTTGAAGATCACGGAAAATACCATCAGCCAGTCGCGCCGGAAACACACAAGCAGTCTTCCGGGAATGGCCCGGCCGGTTCAAGTCGTGGTAGCTTCTGCAGCATTCGCGCCGGACAGGGGTCCGGCGCGTTCATTTCCGGGGAGCTTTTCATGCGCATTTCACTTTTTATCGCCACCGCGGCGCTCGCCGCGACCGCGTTGTGCGGCACTGTTTTCGCGGCCATGCCGTCCGCCATCAAGGTTGGCAACGGCATGCTGATCGACGCCAAAGGCATGACGCTGTACACTTGGGACAACGACAAAACGGCCAACAAATCATCCTGCAACGGCATGTGCCTGATGAACTGGCCGGCGCTGAAAGCCGAAGCGTCGGATCAGAACATGGACGAGTTCACCGTCATCACCCGCGACGACGGAAGCAGGCAGTGGGCATACAAGGGCAAGCCGCTGTACTATTTCCGCATGGACGC
>JANWHR010000064.1 GCA_025450355.1 Micropepsaceae bacterium | reverse complement strand
GGCCTTGCGGCGGACCGCATCGTCTGCGGCAACGGCTCCGACGAAATCCTGACGCTGCTTGCGAATTGTTATGTGCGCCCGGACGACGAAGTGATTTTCGCCGCGCACACTTTTTCGCTGTACAAAATTGCCACACTGGCGAACAGCGGGATTCCGGTGGAAATTCCGGCCCCGGAGCTCAGGTTTGACGTGGACGGCGCAATCGCGCGCATCACGGACAGAACCCGGCTTGTTTACATATCCAATCCGAATAACCCGACCGGCAATTACGTTCCGGCCGCGGAACTGCGGCGTCTGCACAGGGCACTGCCGGATTCCGCGATTCTGGTGATCGACGCCGCCTATTCCGAATATGTCCGGCGCGGCGATTTTGACGCCGGGATCGCGCTTGCTGCGGATTCAGCCAATGTCGTGATGACCCGCACCTTTTCGAAGATTTATGGACTGGCGGGAATTCGCGTGGGCTGGGGCTATTGTCCAAAAGAGATCGCCAGCGACATCAACCGGATCCGTGCACCGTTCAACGTCAATATTGTCGCGCAGAAGACCGCGGCCGCCGCGCTCGCCGATCACGATCACATCGAGAAATCATTTAAGCACAACGAGCTTTGGCGCGCTCGCCTGACCGGTGAAATACGCGAGGCCGGGTTTCGCGTGGATGACAGCGTTGCCAATTTCGTTCTGATTCATTTTCCGGACGCCCCTGGCCGGTCGTCACTGGATGCCGACCGCTTTCTCATGCGGCGCGGCATCATCCTGCGAAACTGCGCATCTTACGATTTGCCGCATTGTCTGCGCCTGACCGTGGGAAGCGAAGCGGCAAATCTTGCCGCAATTGCCGCATTGCGGGATTTTGCGAAATCAAGATGACGGCGCCCTCGCCCCTGTTCGGCAAGATCGCGCTGATTGGCGCGGGGTTGATTGGCTCATCCATTGCCCATGCTTCCCGGCGAGCCGGACTCGCAGAGCACATCGCGGCCTACATTCCGCGCGACACAACGCGAGCACGGGCGGAGAAATCCGGATTCGCCGATTCGCTCCACAGCGAACTGGCCGCTGCGGTCAGCGATGCAAATCTGGTTATACTGGCCACACCACTTGGGACATTGGCTGATCTTGCACAGCGCGCCGCTCCGCACCTTAACCCCGGCGTCATTCTCACCGACGTAGGTTCGGTCAAAGCCTCGGTGATCCGGGATGTGAAGCCGCATGTGCCCCCCGGGGTTCATTTCATTCCGGGTCATCCGGTGGCAGGTACGGAACAATCCGGTCCGGAAGCGGGTTTTGCGGAGTTGTTTGACGGCCGCTGGTGCATCTTGACGCCACTATCCGGAACAGACCCCCAGGCCCTGGAAAAGCTCAAGCAGTTCTGGCGTGGTTGCGGCAGCAACGTGGAAATCATGGACGCGGAGCATCACGACCTGGTGCTGGCGATCACCAGCCATGTGCCGCACCTCATTGCCTACAACATCGTGGGGACTGCGGCCGATCTCGAAACGGTCAGGCAGGGTGAAGTCATCAAATACTCCGCCAGCGGATTTCGCGACTTCACCCGCATTGCCGCATCGGACCCCACCATGTGGCGCGACATCTTTCTCAACAACCGCGATGCGGTGCTGGAAATGCTTGGCCGGTTCAACGAGGATTTGGCGGCGCTGCAGCGCGCGGTGCGCTGGGGTGACGGCGACGCGCTGTTCAGGCTGTTTACGCGAACGCGCGCAATTCGCCGCTCTGTCGTCGAGGCGGGTCAGGATACGCCCAAACCCAATTTCGGCCGCTTGTCGCCTACGCCCCGGCGCCGTTCATAGACCTTACGGCGAAACCAGTTTGACGCCGCCATCGGCGAAATCCAGCTGAATTGGTCCGCTGGCGCTCCCCCTGTCGCCGGTCCGATCGCCACGCAACTTGCCGGAGAGATCGCCGTTCGCGTCCAGGCCGAGCATGCCGCGCAGCATCGCTCTTGCATCGGGCCAGTTCAACGTCAGCGCCGTGACGTCGATCGATCCGTTCTGCGTCCGCCATTGCTGAAACGCCCCGGAGACATCCTGCGTGCCATTCTCCATCGCGACAAGTGCAGCGGCATGGTCGAGCGTTGCACGGCAATCAATCAGCGGAAGGCTCGCCTGCAATGCCGCAGGGGCTGACACGAGACCGCCAAGCGCATTGTCGATCTGGACCACCACGTCGAGCGTGTCGTTTCGCCGCGCCAAAGCATGCAATTGTGCGCGGTCGGCAGAAAACCCGAACTCGGGCTTCTGCGCCTGCTGCTGCTTCCCGCGGGGGCGCCAGATGTCCATGTCGAACCGCACAAGCCGGCCCCCGGCAAGAATTGCACTTGCGCGCGCGGTCTCCGGCGTAAACGAGACTATCTCTGGTGTTGCGCCCGGCCGCGCCGTCCAGGCGAGTGACTGCGTCCCATCCACCTCGAAAATGAACTGACGAGGGTTGTAGGCGAGACGATGCAGCGCGAGCCGGCCGGTGCGCCAGCCCAGTTCGGAACCGCCATTCCGGTAAGTGAAATTCACTCCGGAGAGCAGCACGTCGAGCCGGAATGGAAACCCGCCAACGCTCTTCTGCGCAAAGCTGAACGATACGCCCGGAACGATTTCGCCGCCGTTTGCGCGGTCCAGCCGCGCCGCCAATGTATCCGCCTGTACCCGCCAAAATACCGAGTACAGGATCACGATCAGCAACAGCAATGCGACCGGTCCATACATGAAGATGCGGTTGGAATAGGACATGAGGCGCTAACCGCAAAAGGCCGCGGGAGTCAGGCGCATTTGGAATAGCCGCAGGAAAGGCAGGTGTCGCAGCCTTCGATCCGGGCCAGCGCTGCCGAACTGCAACGCGGGCATAGCCGGAATCGCGCGGTCTCTTCTCCTGCAATCGCCACCTGTCTTGTCTGCGCTGTTTCCTCATCTTTGCCCGGAATGAATCCGGTGGCGATCATGTGGCGCTCGATGACATCGCCGATCGCCGCCAAAAGTGACGGAATATACCGTCCGCCCATCCATTGCCCTCCGCGGGGATCGAATACGGCCTTCAACTCCTCGACAACAAAAGTGATATCGCCGCCACGCCGGAAAACAGCGCTGATCATGCGCGTCAACGCCACCGTCCAGGCATAATGCTCCATGTTCTTTGAGTTGATGAAGATTTCAAACGGGCGTTTGCGGCCATCCTGCTCAATGTCATTGATCGTAATGTAGAAAGCATGGTCGAGATCGGGCCACCGCACCTTATAGGTGTGGCCCGGAAGATCACCCGGGCGATCCAGCGGCCTGGTCATATAAACGACGGAACCGCTCGCCGGATGGTCCGGGCGTGTCGTGACGGTTGGGCTCGCCGCGTTCTGGGGCTGCTTTGTTGCGTCGAATTCAGTCTCCGCTTCGGGCTGCAGGATGGCGCCCGTTACGCTGTTTGGGCGATAGGTCGTGCAGCCTTTGCACCCTTCACGATACGCCGTGCGGTAGATGTCCTTGAAATCCTCGAAAGTGATTGCGGCCGGGCAGTTGATGGTCTTTGAAATCGAACTGTCGATAAATTTTTGCGCCGCGGCCTGAACCGCGAGATGTTCGTCCGGCGACAGTTCATGCGCCGGCACGAAATAATCCGGCAATTCGGTTTCTTCGCCGAACATCTCCCGAAACTTTCCATAGGCGAAATCGGTGACGCGTTCATCGCGACGCGAGCCATCGGGCATCAGCACGTTGCGGCGGAAGGAAGTCGCGAACATGGGTTCTATTCCGCTGGAAATATTTCCGGCGAACAGAGAGATTGTTCCGGTTGGAGCAATCGAGGTCAGCAGCCCATTGCGGATGCCGTTCCGGCCAATTTTCTCGCGAATGTTTTCGGGAAGCGACGCGACATTGGGCCGTGCGAGATAGGCGTCGCGGTCGAACAGCGGGAACGCGCCTTTTTCCGCGGCGAGCTGTGCCGATTCATCATAAGCAGAGTCTCGCAAAATGGTCAGCCAGTGCTGAATCAGGGACAGACTGTGCGGCGAGGCGTATCGCGCGCGGCAAAAGCTTAAGGCGCCGGCAAGCCCGGTGATCCCCAGCCCAACGCGCCGCTTCTGTACCGCTTCCCGTTTTTGCGCCGGCAGTGGAAAGCGCGAGACATCAATGACATCATCAAGCAACCGAACCGCGACGCGGACAAGCCGCTCCAGCTCCTGCTCGTCCACTAGCGCCTCGGCGGTGAATGGCTCACGAACCAGTTTCGCGAGATTGATCGACCCAAGCAGGCATGCGCCGTAGGCCGGCAGCGGTTGCTCTCCGCACGGGTTCGTCGCGTGAATCGTTTCGCACCATGCCAGATTATTCATGGCATTGACGCGGTCGATGAAGATCACGCCCGGTTCCGCGGAGTCATAGGTTGCGCGCATGATCCGGTCCCACAGGGATCGGGCCGGCACCGTCCGGAAGACCACGCCGTCGAAGCTCAGATCCCATGCAAGATCCCGTTCGACCGCATTCATGAAGGCGTCGGAGACCAGGACCGAGAGGTTGAAATTGCGCAGCCGGTCACCGGCGCGCTTGGCGTCAATAAACGCTTCAATATCGGGGTGCGAGCAGGACAGTGTTCCCATCATCGCACCGCGGCGTGCGCCTGCGGACATGATCGTGCGGCACATCGAGTCCCAGACATCCATGAATGAGACCGGACCGGATGCGTCGGCGGCGACGCCTTTCACCGGCGCACCTTTGGGCCGCAGCGTCGAGAAATCGTAGCCGATGCCGCCACCCTGCTGCATGGTCAAGGCCGCTTCACGCAGATGCGCGAAGATGCCGGACAGATCGTCGGGAATCGTGCCCATGACAAAGCAATTGAACAGAGTGACGGCCCGCCCGGTCCCTGCACCGGCCAGGATTCGCCCCGCCGGCAGGAACCGGTAATCGGAAAGCGCATGCGAAAATTCGGCGGTCCAGAACTCCCGCTTTTCGGGTGCTTCGGCTTGTGCCGCGGCGCGCGCCACGCGCGCCCAACTGTCCGCAATCGAACGGTCAACCGGCGTGCCGTCCGCCGCTTTCAGCCGGTATTTCAAATCCCAGATCTGATGCGAAAGAGTATCCATTCGCCCTTTGTGTTGTCCGCGCCTGCGACCGCTTCAGGCGGCGCGCAGTACTGCCATCTGCCGTTCGCCCTGCTCCAGCAGTTTTTTCGTGGCGGTCTCAATGCGGGTTTGCAGCGTCGTCATGAATTCCCGCCGCGGCAATCCTGGCGGAATCGGGTCCAGAAATTCCAGTGTGATGACCCCGCGCCTGCGCAAAAACGCGCCGCTCCAGAACAGCCCGGAATTGTGTGCCGCCGGGACACAGGTCGCCTGCAATTGTGCATAAAGTGCGGCGATTCCGGGTTTGTAGTCCGGCGGATCGTGCAATTTTTTTCGCGTCCCTTCGGGGAAAATCACCACCGGCCGCCCTTGCCCGAGAACCCGGGCAGCGCCGGCCGCCATGCCGCGGAGCGCGCTGGCGCCCGCCGTACGATCGACAAACAGCATGTGCATTTTGCGGCTGTACCAGCCGTTCACCGGCAGCCGCCGCAACGATTGCTTCATCACGATTGAGGGGTAGCGCAGTACCGCCATCAGCGCGATGGTTTCCCAGGCGCTGAAATGTTTCGACGCGACCAGTACGGGCCCCTTCGGCACTTCCCCGCGAATTTCCACTCCCAGTCCGGCCAACCATTTGAGCCCGAACAGAACCAGTCGCGCCCAAATACGCGCGGCAGCGCAGGTGAACCTCGGCGGCAGCAAGAGCAGAGGCAGACATGCAATATGCACCACCATGGTAATCACGGCGAACCAGACGACAAAAAAAGCGGAGCGGATGTATGCGATCATCGGCGTGCCTGATGCACAGCTTCGATCACAAGGGCGCGCACCGAACTCGCGAGATATTTGAAATATTCGCCGCCGAGCCTCCGCGCCGTCTGAAGATTGAAACCATTCGCAGCATCCGGAACGGGGTAGGGAATCAGTTTCACACGCGGCATTTCGGATTCAAACTCGACCAGGCTTCGCGGCATGTGATAGTCCGCGGTCACGATGATGAGGCTCGAATAGCGATGACGCAGCGCCCAACTGGCCGCTTCCTGCGCATTGCCATGCGTGTCCAGCGCCGCGAAACCGAGATCGACGCAACAGTCAAACAGCTCGCCGCCATGCAGCAGACTTTTCATTGCACGTTTTGAAGCGGGATTGACCCCTGTAATCAGCAATCTTCGGCCAAGGCCTTTTTCCAGCAGGTCCATGGCAGGCATAAGGCGTCGCCCCTCACCCGTGAGGGCCACGATGCCATCCGCAGCGGCCACTGTCTCCTCTCCCGGTTTCGGAAGAGCTTCGACGAACGCCACGAATCCACCCACGACCGCAACTGCTGCGGCTGCAAGCACCCAAACCAATCGGCGCAAGCGTCTCTGCTCCCTGCTCGCCGGGACCGGCTGTTCACAAACGGCGCAGCTCCGATGTTACGAGCAACCAGCCGGTCAGCCAGGCCATTATTGCCGCGGTCGCCGGAATGCTGGCAAGCCACGGCAATTCGCCGGCCGGAAGTTCCATAATCGCCAGGCCCCGCCCGAAGCCGGAGACTGGAAGCAGAAACAATCCGCCAGCCACGGCGGTTCCGGCCGCCGACGCCAGCAGTACGCGAATCGTCAGCGGCAACGCAAGCAAACGGGCGATCCGCGCTTTCGTGGCGCCCAGCAGGTGCAGAAGCTGCAATGTTTCCCGATTGGCGGCAATCCGCGCGCGCGCGAGCAAGGCAAAGCTGACCGCGAATGAAACATAACAGATTCCGAACAGCAGCGCAGCCATCCACCTGCTGCGCTCCGGAGCTGACGTACCCGGTTCTCGTCGCCTGGCATCATCAAGCACGGCATGAGGCGCGGTCGCGACAAGCCGTTTTTGCAAGGCGGAGATATCCGGAGTTTTCCCCGGCGCAAGTCTTACGTCGATCAGCACGGGAAATGGCAGGGTGCCGGGGGACACATCCTTGCCAAGCCAGGGCGCAACCAGTTCAAGGCTCTCCGAATCGCCCAGCACCGAAGTCGAAACGATCCCCGGCGTGGCCTTCAGGACAGCCACGGCCGCCGGTACTTCATTTGCATGCGATGCGATGCCGTCAGGCATGATCTGGACAGTCAGGCGGCCTTCTGGATTATCGGGCGCGATTCCTGCCAACGAAATCGCGGCAACAAATCCAAAGCAAAACACGACGAAGCAAAACAGATTCATCCCGCGGCTTGGCGGAAGAAGTGACCCGGCCCGCGGCATTGTCGCCAATTCGCTCAACGAGAAGATTCCGTCTCGCTGATGCATCCTTCCAGCAGCCGCAATTCCCGGTCCGCGGCCTTCGCCGTTTCATGACGGACCCTGCTCGCGATCAAAACGGTTGTGCCGAAGCGGTGTATGTTCAGAAGCAGACGCATCATGCGGCTTCCTGCGTCATCATCAAGTCCGCTCAATGGCTCGTCGGCGAGCAGCAGATCGGGCTTTGCCGCCACGGCCCTGGCGACCGCCAGGCGCTGTTTTTCACCGGCCGAAAGCGAAGTTGCGGGTTCATGGACCTTCGGGCCCAGCCCGGCCCAGGTCACCAGCTCGTGAACATCTTTTGCGTATTCCGCGGCTTTGTGTCCTGCCAGCCGGAGTGGCAACGCGACGTTGTCGAACACCGACAGATGGCCCGCAAATTGCGGGTTCTGGAAGATGGTGCCGATGCGCTGGCGCAACTTTGAAAGCGTTCCGTCTCCGGCGCGGGCAAGATCGGATCCCAGCACGATCACCTGGCCGCATGATGGCTTTTCGCGCCCATAGCACAGCTGCAGAAGCGTTGATTTTCCGGAACCTGAAGGACCGGTGAGGAATGTCAGCGATCCTGGCTCGAGCGAAAAGCTGATATCGCGTAACGGCGTCGCGCCGTTGGGATAGCCAAACCCGACATTTGTCAGACGAAGCATCGCCGCTGGCCTGCTGATCGAATCGGTTGCCCCGCCGCCCATGTGACCACAGCCTTGCGGAAATTACCGCATCGGAATCTGGTGAATTGCGCTTTTGTGAAGCGCAAGATCGCGTCACATGTCTTTCCAGAGGCCTTGTTTCGTCCCAGAGCTTGCGCCTAATTTGGAAATTATCCGTAGCGAATGCGATGATCCTGACCTGTCCGTCCTGCGGTACCCGTTATCGCGCTGATCCCGCCAGCTTCGCCGCGCCGGGGCGCAATGTCCGCTGTGCAAAATGCAGCCATATCTGGTTTCAGTCCGCGCCTGAACCAGAACCCGTCCCTGCCCCGGCCAACCCCGCGCCCGCTGCTCCCGCCAGGCTCTCCGATCTGCGCGCGGAGCGTAATCCGGCGACAGGTTTTCGCAGCAGGATAGCGGAGCGCACGAGAGGCATGGCAGAGGAGCGCATTGCCCTGGCGATTGCTTTGCTCCTGGTACTCGTCGTGCTCGCCGGCATCGGTTGGGCGGCGGTCCATTACCGGCAGGGTGTGGTGCGGCTCTGGCCCGGATCAGCGCGTCTCTATGGCGTCGCCGGACTACAGGTGAACCCCGACGGGGTGGCGATACCGCAAATCGAGCTGCGGCGGGGCGTGCAGGACGGCATCCCGACCCTTTTGGTCAGCGGCAAAGTGGTCAATGCCAGCGACCGCGATCAGCCCGTTCCGCGGCTGCGCGTCGTGTTGTTCGACGACAGCAAGCGCGAACTGTACCGTTGGACCTTCGATCCTGGTATCCGCTCGCTTCCACCACGCAGTGAACGCGATTTTGGCACGACGCTGCCGAGCCCCCCACCCGACGCACGCAGCGCGGACGTCAGTGTGGCGGCCGACGATGGGCAGTAACCCCGCTGGACAGCGGGATCGGGTGCTCTTCAGCGAATCCCAGATCGCCCTTCGGATCAGGGAGGTTGCGCAGGAAATTGCGAATGGGCCGGCACGGCCCGAGATCGCAATGCCAATCCTTGTTGGTGCGTTTGTCTTTGCCGCCGATTTGCTGCGTGAACTGGCGCGACATGGCCTGATGCCCGAAACGGAATTCATCTGGCTGCGCTCCTATCGCCAATCCAATGCACCTGGCGAACTGGAGGTGCTCAAACGTCCCGGCGAATCGGTCCGCGGACGCAATGTGCTTTTGGTCGACGGCGTGCTCGACCGCGGCGCCACCCTGTCGCGTGCCCGGGCCCTGCTCCGCGAGGCCGGAGCGGCCCGCATCACCTCCGCGGTTGCGGTGGTGAAATCGTCGCCCCAGCCGGTGTTCGTGGCCGACTATGCGCTATTCCGCGCCGGTTCTGAATTTCTATACGGCTATGGAATGGACTGGGCGGGCCACGATCGTGGCCTGCCCGACATCCGCGTGCATGAAAACTAATCAGTTAAACTGTTTCAGCAGCCGGTCGATATATTCCAGTTCGTCGGGCGGCCGGCCAAGTTCTCCGGCGCGGCGTTGCAGTTCCTCAAGG